>NZ_JAMYJY010000109.1:0-12073 GCF_024136985.1 Haloferax sp. AB510 | reverse complement strand
TCTACGCCGAGAGCGTTCGCGTCGAGATTCCCCTCTCGCACGCCCGCGTGAAGGGCGCTCGCGGTCGCTTCCCCGTGAAGCTCATCTACGCGAGCGTCCTGCCGATGATTTTCGTCCGCGCCGTGCAGGCGAACATCCAGTTCCTCGGCCGGATTCTCAACAGTCAGTGGGCCGGCATGCCCGCGTGGCTCGGCCAGTACACGAGCGGACAGGTCACCGGCGGTCTGTTCTACTACCTGAACCCGATTCACGCGCCCAGCCAGTGGATGTGGTGGCTCGGATCGGCGTCCCAAGAGCCGTGGCAGCTTCTTGTCCGCGTCGCCATCGACCTGACGCTGATGCTCGTCGGTGGGGCCATCTTCTCCATCTTCTGGGTCGAGACCGCCGACATGGGCCCGGAGGCGACCGCGCGGCAGATTCAGAACTCCGGGATGCAGATACCCGGGTTCCGCCGCAACCCGCAGGTCATAGAGCGGGTCATGGAGCGGTACATCCCGCAGGTGACGGTTGTCGGGGGCGTCCTCGTCGGCCTGCTCGCCGTCATGGCGAACATGCTCGGCACCATCGGGGGCGTCTCGGGAACCTCGCTACTCCTCACGGTCTCCATCACGTACAAGCTGTACGAGGAGATCGCGGAGGAACAGCTCATGGAGATGCACCCCATGATGCGGACGATGTTCGGCGGGTAGTGCGCCGGGACGCGCCCGGTCGAAAAACACCCGTATTTCGCGGGTTAGAACACGGCGACGGCGGCTCGAACGCGCCCCCTCGCCCATCGGGGTTTTTGTGTCCACCCTTCGAGGGTTCAACTGATGGCCGACACGCAATCGACCACAGGGAGCGGCGACGCTCCCCCAGATGAGTCGGTGGAAACGGAGCTCTCGCGCGACATGAGCCTCGCCGATATCACGTTCATCGGCGTCGGCGCGATGATCGGTGCGGGCGTCTTCGCGCTGACGGGATTCGCGGCCGGACTCGCCGGCCCGGCGCTCACGATGGCGTTCGTACTCAACGGGATGGTGGCGATGTTCACCGCGGTATCGTACGCCGAACTCGGAGCGGCGTTCCCCGAGGCGGGCGGCGGCTACCTCTGGGTGAAAGAGGCGCTCGCCGACCCCAACGGCTTCTACGCCGGGTGGATGAGCTGGTTCGCCCACGCCGTCGCGTGCGCGCTCTACGCGGTGACCTTCGGCGTCTTCCTCACCGAGTTCTTCGTGGTGTTCGCCGGCCTGCCAGACGGGTTCGTCCTGTTCGGGCTGTTCGACCGCCTGCTCGTCGAGAAACTGCTCGCGGTCGTGATGGTGCTGGCGTTCGCGTACATCAACTACCGCGGGGCCGAGGAGACGGGGAAAGCGGGCGTCGTCGTCACGACCATCAAGATTCTCATCCTCGGCGTCTTCGTGGCCTTCGGTATCCTCGCGACGGTGCGCGAGCCGAACTGGACGGCGACGTTCTTCGACAGCCCGTCGTTCGCGCCCAACGGCCTCGTCGGCGTCATCGGCGCGATGGGCTTTACCTACATCGCCTTCGAGGGGTACGAGATAATCGTCCAGTCGGGCGAGGAGGTCGTCGACCCCGGCACCAACGTCCCGAAGGCGGTGTTCTACTCGATGGCCATCGTGGTCCCCATCTACGTCCTGGTCGCCTTCGCGGCCATCGGCGGCATCGACGTGACCGCCGAACTTGCGGGTCGAGCGGGGCTATCGACCGCCGCGCCGACGTGGCAGGTCCTCGGCAACCTCGGCGAACTGGGCATCATCGAGGCCGCCGGGCAGTTCGTTCCCTACGGCGTCCCGCTGCTCCTGTTCGCCGGACTGGCGGCGACGATGAGCGCGCTCAACGCGACCATCTACTCCTCGTCGCGGGTGTCGTTCGCCATGGGGCGCGACCGCGTCCTCCCGGGCTTCTTCGGGCGCATCCACGACGACAAGCGGACGCCCCACTGGGCAATCGGCCTCTCGGCGGTCCTCATCGGTCTCATGGCCGTATCACTCCCCATCGAGAGCGTCGCGGCCGCCGCCGACATCATGTTCATCTTCCTGTTTATCCAGGTGAACTGGACCGTCGTCAAGATGCGGGCGACCCACCCCGACCTCCCGCGGACGTTCAAGGTACCGTACATGCCGTGGCCCCCGCTCGTCGGCATCGTCCTCCAGTTCATCCTGACGCCGTTTTTGCTCCTCGAACTCGGTCTGACGCCGGGGCTCGGCGCGGGTTCCGAGGGCTTCGTCGCGCTCGTGACCACGGCCGTCTGGATGGCGCTCGGGCTGATGGTGTACTACGGCTACTCCGAAGATAAAGAGGCCGAGAAGCTCGAAGAAGAGACCCCAACCGTCGTGACCGAACGCGCCCCCGAGCGGCGCGAGTCGCAGGTGCTCGTCCCGATTGCCAACCCCGACAACGCGGCGCAGTTGATGCGGACGGCCATCGACGTGGCGCGCGACCGCGACGCCGAGATTCTCGTGATGAGCGCCGTCGAAGTTCCGTCGCAGACGCCGATTTCGGAGGGGAGGCGGTTCGTCGACGAGAAGCGGGAGACCATCTCGGCGGTGATGGAGCTGGCGACCGACGCGGACGTGCCCGTCAGCGGGACGGTCAGACTGGGCCACGACGCTGGGACGGCCATCCTCAACACCATCGTGGAACACGACAGCGACGTGGTGTTGATGGGCTGGCGCGGTCGGGGCCGCCGCCGCGACTACATCCTCGGGAGCAACGTCGACGAGGTCGTGACCAAGGCCCCCTGCGACGTGCTCGTCGAGCGCATCGGCCCGACCGACGGCGAGGTGGAATCGATTCTCCTGCCGACCGCGGGCGGCCCGCACGCCGAGCTCGCCGCGGAGGTGTGCCGAGCCATCGCGCGGACCAACGACGCAACGGTTCACGTGATGAACGTCGTCTCGCCGACGCCGACGAGAGCGACCGCGAGGACGCCCGTCGACGGGTTAATTCGACGGCCGCGGCGGTCGGCGACGACGTTCGGGTGACGACCTCGGTCCGCGAGGGCGAGGACGTGGCGGCGGCCATCGTCGCCGCGACCGAGGAGTTCGACCTGACGGTCATCGGAGCGACGAGAGAGGGACTGCTCCAGCAGCTCGTCTTCGGGGCGGTTCCGGAGACGGTCGGCCGCGACGCCGCGAGCACGGTCATCATGGCGAAACGCGACCTCGGCGTCATCTCGTGGGCGACGCGGTGGTTCAAGCGCCGCCGCGACGACTACCACGTCCGGAACGGCGACGGCGAGTGAGCGGTCTCACTCGCGCCACGGGAGCAGTCGCGCCGAGAGCGCGAGCTTCGAGTCGATTTTGACAACGGCTCAGTCCTTGTCAAATTGAGCTGGCACGTGTCGGTCATGCAACTATATCTGTCGTCGGCGTGACGGGGGCGTAGACGATGACGAACCGGCGACACCGACGGACGATCCCGACGCACCGCGAGCTCCTCTCGGTGACCGACGAGTTGACGCTCGCGCGGAAGGGAGAACACATCCTCGAACGGCGGCGTGACAGCCTCGTCTTCGTCCTCCTCGACCTCTTGGACCGGTGGACCGACCTCCGGCGCGAGACCGACGAGGCGTTCCGCGACGCGGCGGAGCTCCACGTCTGGGGAGCCGAGCGAGAGGGCGAAATCGCGCTTCGCGCGCTCTCTGAGGCGCGGGACTCCCACACGGGGCTCATCGTCTCCGAGACGAAGCTCGTCGGCCTGACCGTCCCGTTTTTCCTGAGCACGTCGGCGCGGCGGTCGCTCGACGGACGGGGGTACGGCGTCCTCGGCACGAGCGCGCTGGACGACGAGCTCGTCGGGTCGTACGAGTCGGTCGTGGAGGACGTCGTCAGGCTGGCGGAGATGCGGGCTGTCCTCCTGCGCCTCCTCGCTGAGGTTCGGCGGCTTCGAGTCCGCGTCAACTACCTCACCCGGCGACTCATTCCGGAGTTGGAGGTGGAAAGACGGTACATCCGGCGGTACCTCGACGAGCGCGAGCAGGAAGAGCGCTACCGTCAGTTCCGGACCAAGCGGCGCAACGAACGGCGGGCGGCCGAACAACGGGAGAGCGACCGAGAGGAGGCCGAACAGCGAGAGAACGACCGGCGAGCGGACGACCGCGACCGCGACTGAACCGAGTCGGTCCGTCCGCCAAGCGTAGTCTTATTACTGTCGCGCTACCAGTCTCGTGCAACGAGACAATGTGCAAGGTCGACGTGGCAATCGAACGGTACGGGCTCGCCGCGCCGACCGGCAGGTACGACTCCGTCGACGACTACCTGCTGGCGCGGTGGACCGGGGCCGACGGCGGCGAGAGCGAGGGGTACAAGTCGCTCACGACCTGGTTCAACAAGCGACTGCTCGCGCGCGTCTACGAGCGGAACGACCGGGACGTGACCGAGGTGCGCCTCGAAGCGGAGTACGAGGCGCTCGTCGGCGATGACGACCTCGACTACGGGGACGTGGCCGCCGACCTCGCCACCGACGACATCGACGCCGACGAGGTGACGGGCGCGATGGCCTCGTGGAGCACGATGCGTCGACACCTCAACGAGTGTCTCGACGGCGAGAAGCCGACCGTCGAGGCGTCCTCCGACTGGGAGCGAAACAGTGTCGACATCGCGCGCGAGACGGCCAGACAGAAGGCCGAGTCGGCGCTCTCGTCGCTGGGGAAGAAAGGGCGGCTCGCCGGGGCCGAGGACGCCGGCGTCGACGTGCAGGTCAAGGTGTCCTGCTCGGAGTGTCCGACGCGGGTCCCGCTCGAAGACGCGCTGGACCGCGGGTTCGTCTGTCAGGAACACCACGTCGACACCGACGAGGCCGCGGAGAGGACCGTCCGCGAAACCGGCGTCGCGCCCGATGGCGGGGCCGACTCTGGCGGCCGGCTCCGGTCGGTACTCCCCATCGGCGCGCTCTCTAGTGTGACCCTCGCGTTCGGCGAGTTCTCCGGCGCGACGCTCGAATTCGTCGCGACCGTCGGGATGGCATGAGCTGGCGGCTCGACGTGGAGAACGTCGCCGGGATTCGGCGCGGGAGCGCGACGCTCGAACCGGGGTTGAACGCCGTCCGCGCGAGCAACTGGCAGGGGAAATCGAGCTTCCTCGCCGCGATAGCGACCGCCCTCGGGACGGCGTCGCCGCTGACCGAGGGCGCGTCCGAGGGGCGCGTCTCGCTTTCGACCGACGAACGGGAGTACGCGGTCGAGTTGACCCGAGACGGGGGGCGCGTCCGGACGACCGGAGAGCCGTATCTGTCCGACGAGGTCGACCGCGTCTGTGCCGACCTGTTCGCGTTCCTCGGCGAGGAGAACGAGGTCCGCCGGGCCGTCCGCGAGGACGACGACCTCGAACCGCTCCTGACGCGCCCGCTCGACTTCGAGGACATCGACGCGAAAATCGCCGAGGCCCGCCGCGAGCGCGACCGCGTCGACGAGGCGCTCTCCGAGGCCGAGGACGCGGCCGAGCGCCTGCCGACGCTCGTCTCACGGGTGTCGGGACTCGAAGCCGAAGTCGACGAGTTAGAGGCGGAACTCGAGGCGTCCGCGGACGCCGCCGGTGACGACGAAACGCGCGAGGCGCTCAGCGACGCGCGCGCGGAGCGCTCCCGCGTCCAGAGTCGCATCGAGCGGCTTGAATCGACCGCCGAGCGGGTCCGCGAGCAACTCGAAGCGAACCGCGAAGAGCTCGACGGACTCGACGTGGGAGACGACGAGGAACTGGAGCGCGAACTCGACGAGGCGAAGCGGGAGCTCCGCCAGCAGAAGCGCGATATCGAACTCCTGCGGGGCGTCTACGACGCGAACCGCCGCGTCGTGGCCGAAGGACGGACCGAGTTGCTGACCGACGTGACCCACGGCCTCGTCGACGACGAACTCGCGTGCTGGGTCTGCGGCGCCGAGACGGACGCCTCGTCGGTGACGGAGCGCCTCGACGAGCTCGCCGAAAAAATCGAACGGCGCACCGCGGCGGCCGAAGCGAGTCGTGAACGCGTCGAGGGGCTGACCGAGCGCGTCGAGACGCACGAGAAGCGGCGCCAACGCGAGCGGGAGCTTCGGACCGACGTTCGGGAGCTCCGCGAGCGCCGGTCGGACCTCGAACGCCGCCTCGGCGACGCGCGCGAGCGGGACGATGAGCTCGCCGAGCGGATTGATGATCTCCGCGAGCGAATCGAATCGGATTCCGAACAGGTGACCGATATCGAAAGCGACCTGAAGTACGCGAAAGCGCGTCTCGACGACGCGAAATCGGAACTCGAATCGTCCGAGTCGGAGGCCGAGAAGCTCGAATCACTGCGTTCACAGCGACAGTCGCTGACCGAGGAGATTACCCGGCTCCGGCGGCGGAAACAAGAGGTAAAGAAAGAGACACGAGACGCGTTCGACGCCTCGATTCGCGAGATAGTTCCGCTGTTCGAGACGGGGTTCGAAAGCGCGCGACTGACGAGCGAGTTCGAACTGGTCGTCGCCCGCGACGGCCGCGAGGCGTCCCTCGACGCGCTCAGCGAGGGAGAGGTCGAACTCCTCGGATTGGCGACGGCGCTCGCGGGCTACGAGGCGTTCGACGTGGCAGATCGCGTTCCGGTCATGCTCGTGGACCGCCTCGGCGGCATCGCCGACGAGAACCTCGGTCGGCTGACCGAGTACCTCTCCGGGACGGCGACGTATCTCGTGATGACCGCGTATCCCGAACACGGCGCCGTCGAGGGCCGCGACATCGACCCCTCGGACTGGTCGGTCGTCTCGGACTCGGCCGCCGCAAAGGGAGCCGAGTAGCCCCCGATTCGACGGCGTTGGGGGCGTGTTCGGTACCCGCGGCCCTCACTCCAGCGTGAGCGAGAAGCCCCACGTCGCCTCCCGTCTGCCATCGTCAGAAGACCCCGAGAGCCCGCCGACGGCGAAGTCCGCCTCGAAGCGGAACTCGCCGACCGGGAGACAGCTCGCTTCTTCGTCCTCAGACTGCGCGACACCGTAGAGGTTCACCAGTTCCGACCGCGACTCGCCGGGTTCGAGCGAGAGAATCCGGTACTCCTCGGTCACGGCGATGTGGTCTTCGAGCCGCCAACAGCCCGCCTCGGCGGGGTATTCGCCGTCCGCCGGGAGGAAGATGAGGTCGTTCGTCGTATCCGAAACGTACTGGAAGAAGACGGTTCTCCCCTCGCCGACCTCGACGACCTCGTCGCTGGTGTTCGTCAGCGTGATGCGGACCTGCGGCGGGTGGTCGTCGTTCGCGAGGTCCTCCGTTATCTCGACTTCGTGTTCGACGGGTACGTCGGGGGCGTCGTCGACGCCGACGAGCGAGATGCCGGGGCCGCCGGACGGGCGAGTGCCGCCGGTTCCGTCGTCGGTGCCGTTTCCGTCCGGGAGGTCGTCTGTCGTGTCCGTCGGCTCATCAGTCGTCGTATCAGTCGATTCGTCGTCAGTCGTCGCGCCGTCGTCCGACCCGCCGTCGCCGACACAGCCGGCGAGGAGACCGAACGAGAGGAGGGCGGTCGAACCGAGGAACGTGCGTCGTGTCAGGGACATACCCAGTAGTCGTCGCGCACGGGAATAACCCTACGCGAGAGTCAAATCGCAATTTGAGTCACGGGGCGGCGTCGCGGTGGCGACGGTAGTACTCCCACTCTGCGTCGGTGCCGTAGTGGACGACCAAGTCGGTCGCGGTCTGTTCGGCGACCCCCGACGCGCGCCTGAGCGCGGCGGTGTTCCGTTCGAGCACCGCGGCCGCGACGGCGTCCGCGCTCCCGAAGTGCTCGAAGAGCGCCCGCGAGACGCGGTCTCCGGCGTTCGGGACCGGCGCGCAGGCCGTCCGGATGCGCGCCCGCTCGGCCCGGTCGTCCACGCGGTCGACCCACGTCCGCGTCCACGCGGCGACCGCCTCGCGCTCGTCGTCCGACGCCGGCGGCTCGAACTCGCGGAGCGAGTCGTCGACGACGCCGCCAAACCGGGCCGAGACGGAGATTCCACCCGGATGCGGGAGGACGTGCACGCCCGGCGAGTCGCCGGAGTCGATACCGACGAGCACCGCGGGGATGGACTTCTCGAAGCGGAGCGCGAAGTTCGCCGGCCGCGGCTCGCCGGGCGGGTAGATGACCCACTCGTCGCTCGGCAGTTCGACGCGCTCGGGGAGCCAGCCGAGCTCGTCGCTCTCGGCGGGGGCGGCGTCCTCAGTCGCCGGGTCTGTGTCGCGTGTCACGTCGGTCCCTCGGGTCAGGGCGTCGGAAATCGACGCCGTTCGTCGCGTGGAGGGTCTGACCGGGCGCTGATAAGACACGCGGTTGCGACTGCCAGGCGACGCTGACTGTCACCATCGATGACCAGTTGCCGACCGGAAACCTCGATTACTCACACCCGGTCGCTCAAGTATGTCCAGCACGAACGCGCTTCTATGCCCGTCGTAGAAGTCAATCTCCCGGACGAACTGCTCGTCGAGTTCGAACAGCTCGTCGACGAAGAATTCATCAGCGAAGAACAGGCCGTCGAGGAGCTCCTCTCGATGGGAATGGACGCCTACGGTGCCCCCGTCGACGACGAGGACGGCGTCCAGTCCGACTTCGTCCAGAGCGCCCAGAACAACCTCTTCGACACCGCCGGCGACCCCGGTGGCCTCGACGACGACGTGCTCTGAGGCGGCGGCACTCCGCCTGAGCCCCCGGTATGCTGTGGATAACCACCGCCGAACCGTCGGTTTGCTCGACTCTCACGAATCGAATCCGGTCGGGCGCGTTCGAATCCACAGTTCGGCCGCCGCCGCGACGCACCCCCGACGGCGCAGTCTGACCCCGTCGCGGACGGCCGTCCGCGCTCCGACCGCCGAGTCGAGCGGTCAGAACTGACTCCCGTCACCGACCCTGAATCCGTTAGCCGACCCATACTAATTCCGTCACCGCGCGACGGTTCAGGCATGTCCAAACGCGCGAACGCCCGGGAATCGGTACTCGTTCCATCGGGCAACTACACCTGCGTCCGGTCGCTCGGCGAGCGAGGAATCCACACCGTGATGGCCTCAGAACACGACGACACGCCGGCTGCCTCGTCCCGGTTCTGCGACGAACTCGTCCGCATTCCCGCCCCGAAAGACGACCTCGTCGCCTACAAGGACGCCCTCGTCGGCATCGCCGCCCGCCCGGACGTGAAGACCATCATCCCGACGCGGCCGGAAGACGGCTACATCTTCTCGAAGTACCTCGACGAGTTCGAGCAGTACGTCGACCTCGTCGTCCCCGACTTCGAGACGCTCCGCCGGGTCCACGACCGAAAGCTCCTCTACGAGGCCGCCGTCGAGGCCGGCGTCCCCATGCCGCGGACCCGCCTGTTCAGCGAGGTCGAGTCGTTCGACGAGCCCTCGATTATCAAGCCGCGGTACAACGTCGTCGCCGGCGAGTACGTCGACAGCTACGACCCCCACGAGTACGACATCGTCAAGAGCGTCCGCCACGTCCGCCCCGGCGACCGCCCGGACGCCGACGAGATATACGCCGAGATGAAACACGACCCCATCGTGCAGGACTACGTCCCGACCGAGGACAAGTACATGTTCGCGGCGCTGTACGACCACGGCGAGCCACTCGCGACGTTCCAACACCTCCAGATTCGTGGAAACTCCTACACCGGCGGCGGCGGCGTCTACCGGACCTCGGTGTACGACCCCGAACTCGAATCCGTCGCGCGAACGCTCCTCGGACACATCAACTGGCACGGCCTCGCGTGCATCGAGTACCTCAAAGACGCCGAGACTGGCGAGTTCAAACTCATCGAAATCAACCCCCGGATGTGGCAGTCGCTCCCCTCGACCGTCCGGGCCGGGGCCGACTTCCCGTACTACTACTGGCTGCAGGCGACCGGGCAGAAACACCGTATCGAACCGGGGTACGAACTCGGCGTCGGCACCCACTACCTCTGGGGCGAACTCGGCTACGTGATGAGCGTCCGCCGCGACGACTCGCCGCTCGTCGAGCGCCCGTCGTTCGTCAAGACCGTCTGGGAAGTTGCGTCGTCCATCTACCACGAGCCGAGATTCGATCTCGCGCGCCTCGACGACCCGGTCCCCTTCGCCCGCTACGTGCACCACGCGCTGTTCAACCGCGGGGACGACGACAGCGAGGCGGAATCGACCGCCGACCGCGACGGTGGCGGTGACGAATCGGAAGAACCGAGAACCGGTATCACGCTGACGCCGGGACTCAACTTCAGAGGTCGCTGAGCGGACCGCTCTTTTTTCGGTCGGCGCTCGTCAGGAGCACGCCTTCGCACGCTCGTGATACCACCCGCCGAACGCGCCGAGTGGAACGACCAACCAGCCGGCGACGATAACGGCGAAAACCACGCTCACAGGCAGCGTGACGGCGATGAAGACCGCTGCCTCTCGGAGGACCATCTCACCGCGGGCGAGGTTCGAGACGCCGACGAGGAGAGCGGGGGCGAACGCGCCGGTAACGAGGCTCCCAAACGCAGTCAACCCGCCGAAAACAGCGCCGTACCACTGACGGTCTTCGTTGGCTCGCAGCCGTCGCCAGAGCAGCGTGCCCACGATAAACGAGGTCGGTATCGCTACCGGGACGGCCACCAGTCCGAGACCGAAGACGAACCCGAGTGTCCCGTTCATCGCGCCGACGAGAGTCAGCAGCCCCGCAGCACCGAACCAGAGGGTGATTGCCAACAACCCGGTTGCAGCCATCGCTATCCCGCCGCCGACGTCGTTTCGCCCGGCGTACGGGAGCCGTCCGGGACCGTACCGACGACAGAGCCGAACCATAGGTCGAACTGCGGCGCACGTCCCGATAAATGTTATTGAGAACACACTTGGAAGTTTACAGTGGGACCGAGCCGGAGTTTCTCTGTCGGCGCTCGCCGTGGCGCTGTTAACCTACCGGTGCCCCGGTTCGATACGGTCGACGAGCCCATCGAAATCCGTGTCGAAACTCAACACGGTGTCGATGCCACGTGACTCGCACAGCGAGAGTGTCGTCGCGTCGGTGAAGCTGAGGTCGTGGTCTCGGTATCGACGAAGACGCTCATCCGTACAGCACGTCGTCGATATCTTCTTCGGTCGTCGTGACGCCGGACGAGACCATCCCGTCGTGGAACTGCTCGCGCTCGGACTCCGAAAGCGGGACGCGCTTCTCGCGGAACGAGTCGATGAGATCAGCCTTGGACTCGACGGCGTTCTCGACGAGCCGCGCCAAGACTTCCTGCTGCGTCACTCGCTTCCCGGTCTTCAGCCGAATCTCGGCCTGTAGCCGTTCGAGACGGGATTTCGTGTCGTCGTCCATCTTCACCGACGTGGCCATGTTCGCTGGTAGAACATACTACTGGGTAAGGGTTGCTACTGTTTTGACCGGCGTGAGACGGACCCGCCCGCGTGCGATATCCGGGGCGGTCACGACGACGGCCGACGACTGAGGACTCCGGCAATGCCTTCACCGACCGCTCACTCGTCGCGGAACGCGCAGGTCGCGGTGTAGGACACGTTATCGAGCAGGAGTTCGACGCCGCGGGTCCGTGTCGGCGGGCCGCTGACGTTGATGCTGGATGACTCGACGGCGCAGTTCGACGCGCGGTTGACGAGCACGCCGCCGACTCGGCCGTTCGGCAGGTAGATACAGCTATCGACGATGCGGGAGCCGTTTCGGTTCTCGTCGACGACGACCGCAGAGCCGTAGGGCTGACTCTCGCACGCCCCCGAGATGGTGACGTTGTCGAGGACCATCCCCCACGGCTCCCGCGCGATGTCGGTGTCGACCGGTCCCGCGTAGATGGTCTGGACGCCGGTGTCGTTGACGATGCGGCAGTTGCGCAGAGTGAAACCGCCGTGGCTCCCGTACGTCGGGGCGGTGATGATGCCCGGTGAGGACGGACTCGACCGGAAGATGAAGTCGCAGTCCTCGATGAGAACCCCCGTGTAGCCGTGGCCGGTGGAGTCGATGCGGAGCCCTTCGGGGCTGTCGAGTCTGTCCCCCTCGCGGGCGTGTTCGTTGAGGTTGTCGGCGTCGACGATGACGGTCGCACCCTTGATCCACGAGGTCTTGGAGGGGTGGTCACCCGCGGAGATGCGCATGTTGGTGTTGTCGTTGTTCTTGAACAGCCCGCCCTCGA
>NZ_JAMYJY010000108.1:0-12321 GCF_024136985.1 Haloferax sp. AB510 | reverse complement strand
TGAGCGGTTCGCGTGCCCGCGGCGCGCTCGGGCGACGTGCTCTCTCGCGCCCCGAACCCGCGCCCAGCGACGCCGGCGCGACCCTCTCCGGCGCGTCCGACCACCTTGTCAGCGAGGCGCTGTACTTCCGCGACCCAGAGGGCAACGGCGTCGAGGTCTACCACGACCGCCCGCGCGAGGAGTGGCCGTGGACCGACGACCGCCGGGTGTCGATGGACACGCTTCCGCTCGACCTCGGGTCGCTCGCGGACGACGCCGCCGGCGCGGACCGCGCGCCAGACGGCACCGACCTCGGCCACGTCCACCTCGAAGTCACGAGCGTCCCCCGTTCGCGGGACTTCTACGTCGACGCGCTCGGCATGCGCGTCCGCGACGAGGGCTACCCCGGCGCGTCGTTCGTCGCCGCCGGCGAGTACCACCACCACGTCGGCCTGAACAGTTGGAACAACCGGAGCGAACCGGCCGGAGAGGGCCGCGGAATCGAATGGTTCGAAATCGTCGTCCCCGACGCCGAGACGCTCGACGCGGTCCGCGAGTCGCTCGCCGCCGCCGGCCACGAGTTCGACGAGGTCGAGCCCGGCGACGGTGATGTGACCGCCGCGGCCGCCACGACCGATTCGCTCGTCCTCTCCGACCCAGACGGAATCGGCGTTCGCGTCGTTCACGGACGCTGACGCGTCGGTTTCCCCGAACTAATCGTTTTGTCGCTGGTCGCCTAACGGGACGGTATGATATCGAGCGATTCGAGCGAGCGCCGTCGCGGGCTCACCCTCCAGAGCCCGGCGTTCGACGACCGAAGCCCGATACCCCGCACGCACGGCTACGCGACCGAAAACGAGAGCCCGCCACTCCGAATCGGCGGTGTTCCCCCGGGAACCGTCTCGCTCGCGCTCGTGATGGACGACCCCGACGCGGTGAAGCCCGCGGGCAAGGTGTGGGACCACTGGCTCGTCTGGAACATCGACTCCGACATCGACGCCATCGAGGCGGGCGAGACGCCCCCGGGCGCGGTCGAGGGAACTAACAGCTACGGCGAGACGGGCTACGGCGGGCCGAACCCGCCGGACGGCGAGCACACCTATCGGTTCCTGTTGTACGCGCTCGACACCGCTCTGGACCTCGACGCCGGTGCGACGAAAGCCGACCTGAAGCGCGCCATCGCGGGACACGTCACCGCCGAGACGCAACTGACCGGAAAATACGCGCCCTGAGGCTGCCGAAGCCGGACCTTCCGGTCAGCGGCCGCCGTCTGACTCGACGACCGCGCCCGTCCCCGTCCCCGCCCCCAGACCTGCGACAGCGCCCGACCCCGCGCCGCGGTCGCTGTCTTCGCCCGCCCGGAGCGTCACGTCGTAGCCGAAGGCACGAATCACGTCGAGGTTCGTCCGCACGTGGTCCGTGACGGCGGGAATCCGCACGCGACCCCCGGCGAGCGCGACCCAGACGAGCAGTTGGTCGGCCATGTGGCGATCCACGGGCGCGTCGCCGCGGAGCCAGTCGAGGAACGACGCGGCCGCCCGCGACCCAACTGTTTCGGCCGGCGTACCGCGCTCGCCGTAGGCGTCGAAGCCGGCGACGAGCGACGCGGGGCAGTCGCCGCCTCTCTCGTCCTCTCCGCCTCGCGCGACGACGACCACGACGGACCCGGGCGAGTCACTCTCGACCGACGAGACCGACGACCGGACCGGGAGTTCGACGCCGGCATCGGCGAGCGCGTCGCGGACGCCCTCCACCTGTCGCTCGGCTACCGTGGCCTCAGCGAGCGAGTCGCTCGCGACCGAGTAGACCCGGAGTTCGTCGGGTTCTGCGCGGCGGGACAGCGCCAGCGGCGTCGGCTCGGCCGGCTCGATGCGGAGCGAAAGCCTGCCGCCCCCGGCCGGGTAAAAGCCGCGGCGAGGCACCGAGACGCCGAACTCGACGCCGAACGCCGAACACAGCGGGCGCTTCGCGTACCGGAGGTAGTCCGCCGGCGGCGACCACCGAACGTCGGTGCCGCCGGTGACGGTGAGCGAAAGCGGGTCGTCGAGAGCGACGGCCGCGGGGAGCAGCGTCTCGCAGACGAGCGTCGCGCTCCCGGCGGTTCCGACGGCCGCCTCGACCGGGTCGGTTCGGACTCCGCGGGGCGAGAAGCGGAGCGTCGAGGAGCCGACTTCGCCGCCCTCGACGTCGGCGTTCGAGACGGTCGCGGCGACCGAGACGCAGGCGACGTGCTGGGCCTTCAGTCCGGGTGTCGAGCGGTTCCCGCGGACGTTCGTCATCTCGAACGGCTCGCCGGTCACGACCGAGAGCGCGAGGGCGGTTCGCAGGGGTTGGCCGCCGCCGTCGCGCCCGTCGAGCCGGCGCATTCAGCGGACGACGGTGACGGGGCAGGACGCCCGCTCGACCAGTTCCTTGGCGACGCTCCCGACCAGTCCCTCGTAGCGCTTCGAGAGGCCGCGGTGGCCGACGAAGATGCCGTCCGCGTTCGCCTCGTCGGCGTAGGTCGGAATCGCCTCCACGGGGTCGCCGTAGAGGAGTTCCGTGGTCGCTTCGACGCCCGCGTCGGCGGCGCGCTCGGCGGCCGCTTGCAGGACGTGTTCGGCGCGCGATTCCGCGTCTTCGAGGCTCTCGGCGACGATTCGGTCGCCGGTTCTGGCCACGCCCGCCACGGGCTCCTCGCCGCCTTCGACGAGGACCTGCGGTTCGACCGCGTGGACGATGGTGACCGTCGCACCCAGCGGTTCGAGCATCGTGAGCGCGTGGTCGAGCGCTCTGTCTGCGGCCGCAGAGCCGTCTACTGCAACGACGAAGTTCATACCTGAATACAGGTGCCGAGACGAGAAAAAGGGTGAGACGGTGCTCGCGCTCAGAGAACTAGTGAACGAGCCGGCTGCAGGTGCCGCAGAGGTTCTCTTCTTTCACGTCCACCTCGCGGACCGTCGGCGAGAAGGACATGACGCACTTGTTGTTGTCGCAGTGTTCGAGGCCGAGGGTGTGGCCGATCTCGTGGACGACCTCCTTGCGAACGCGGTCGGACAGCACTTCGTCGGCGGGCTTGTTCGTGATGCCGCCGTCGGTGGAGGTCTGGAGTCGGTAGGTGGAGATGACGGAGCCGTTGCCGTTGAGGTACGCGAGGCCGAAGACGTAGTTTCGGCGGCGGTAGTAGAGGTCCTTCTCCGTGATGCCGATGTTCTTCTCGCCGCGTCCGATGCGGCTCGCCAGCTCGATGAACTGCTCGGCCCGGTACTGGTTTCGGCTCCGGTCGAACGCGCCCTCAGGAATCGCCTGATTCGAGTGCACGGTCACGTCGCAGTCGTAGACGGAGCGGAGTCCGGCGGATGCCTCCCGCTTGACGGCCGCAGAAATATCCCCGATAGGCACGATATCGACGAGCATGCGAGGGATTAAGCGGGGACGCTTCATAAATATCCCGACGTGAAAAAATCGCTTCGCGACGCGCTCGTCGCACGGTTGTCGGGGTACGACCGCGCGGTCGAAGTCGGGGTTGGTCGGGAGCCATCGGTGGCGGCCGCCCTCGCCGACCGCGGGGTCGACGTGGTCGCCGTCGACGTGCACGACGTTCCCGTTCCCGAAGCCGTCCCGTTCGTCCGCGACGACGTGTTCGCCCGCGCCGACGCCTCCGACCTCGGCCCCTACGCCGACGCCGGCGTCGTCTACGCCCTGAACGTCCCCGTCGAACTCCACCGGCCCGCCGCGGAGGTCGCCCGCCGCGCCGACGCCGACTTCCTGTTCACCACGCTCGGCTACGACGAGCCCTCGATTCCGGTCGCCCGCGAGTCGCTTCCGGGCGACACGCTGTACGTCGCCGAGCGCGGACGGCGGGGTCGGCGCGCCCGGCGGGACTAGTCCGCTCGGGCCCAAGAGTAAGGCACTTGCCCGCTCGCCGCGCGGTTCCGGTATGCACGCGGACGCTGTCGTCCTCGATATCGACGGAGTGCTCGTCGACGTCGCCGACTCCTACCGGCGCGCCATCGTCGAATCCGTGGACCGACACTACGGCACGACCATCTCCCGCGACGAGGTCCAACTGTTCAAGGACGCCGGCGGCTTCAACAACGACTGGGAGCTCACCTACGCGGCGGCGCTGTACGTTCTCGCCGCCCGCGAGACCGACCTGTCGGTCGCCGAGTTCACCGACGAAATCGAGACCCGCGGCGGCGGCCTCGACGCCGCCGAGGCGACCGTCGAAGCCCTGTTTTCCGACCCGAGCGTCGTCTTCGACGAGTGGGATCCCGAGGCGCTCCGCGAGACGTTTCAGGCGCTCTACCTCGGAAGCGACCTTTACGGCGACCTCGAAGACGGCGAGCCGCCGTTCGAGGCCGCCGGCTACATCCACGACGAACCCGTGCTCCTCCGCCCGGAGACGCTCGACGCCCTCGGCGACCGCGAACTCGGCGTCGTCACCGGTCGCCCCAGCGCCGAGGCCGACATCGCGCTCGACCGCGTCGGCCTCGACGTGGCCGACGACCACCGGTTCACGATGGACGACTGGGAGGAGGGAAAGCCCCACCCGGCCGCGCTCGTGACGGTTGCAGAGCGCCTCGGAGCCGACTCGGTCGTCTTCGTCGGCGACACCCTCGACGACGTGAAGACGGCGCTGAACGCCGACGCCACCGACCCCGACCGCGTCTACTACGGTGTCGGCGTCCTCTCCGGCGGCCTGACCGGCGACGACGGCCGACAGAAGTTCTCGGAAATCGGCGCGGCCGCCGTCGTCGAGGACGTGAACGAGCTTCCGGACCTGCTCGACTGATGGCTCGGACGCTGGCTCCGACACCCGTTTCGACGCCGGAGGGCCGCTGATGGGACACCTCCGCGCCTTCGTCGTCACGCTGCTCGCGCTCGACGCCGTCGTGGTCGTCGTCGGGACGTACCTCCTCCCGCCGGACCCGTTCACGCAGTTGTTCCTCGTCGGGCCGCTCCTGCTTTTGGCCCCGGTGGTCGCGTGGTGGCTCGTCTACCGCGACGGCTTCGAGCGGGTGCAGGCGCTCTTCGAGTCCGACGACGACGCCTGACGCCTCAGCCGGACCGACTCCCGAACCGTGCGCCGAGGTCGTCGACCAGCCTGACGACGAGATACACCGGCAGCACCCATATCAGCGCGATACAGAAGACACCGAGCGCGGTTCCGAGGATACCGTCGAGACCCGGCGCAGTCTGCATGAAAATCAGCACGACGAACCACAGCGTCAGCGCCTGAAAGTACCTCGATTCGTTCACGCTTTCGTGACAGTTCTTTGAACTCATAGCGTTTTCTCCTCGCGGACACAGGCAGAACCGACCGGTCGCACAACCCTTTAGGTCGGCTCGGTCCGGAGGTGTGAGTATGCGAATCGCACTCCTCGGTGGGACCGGCGACATCGGCGAGGGCCTCGCCCTCCGCTGGGCCTACCACACCGACCACGAGGTCATCATCGGGTCGCGCGACCCCGACAAGGCCCGCGCGAAGGCCGACGAGTACGAGACCGAACTCTCCAGCCGCGGCCGCGACGTGAAGGTAAACGGCTTCACGAACGAGATGGCCGCCGACCGCGCCTCCGTGGTCGTCCTCGCCGTGCCGCCGTACCACGTCTCCGACACCGTCGAGGCCGTCGTCGACTCCCTGTCCGAGGGCGACGTGCTCGTCACGCCCGCCGCGGGCATGAAGCGCGACGACGACGGCTTCCACTACCACCCGCCGAAGGCGGGGAGCGTGACGGCGCTCGTCGCCGACGCGACTCCCGACGACGTGCCGGTCGTCGGCGCGTTCCACAACCTCGCGGCCGGCCGACTGGCCGACCTCGACGCCGACCTCGGCATCGACACGCTCCTCGTCGCCGACGACGAGGACGCGAAGGAGACGGTGCGCCTGCTCGCCGAGGGCATCGACGGCCTCCGCGCCCTCGACGGCGGCGGCCTCGCCAACGCCCCCGAAATCGAGGCGGTGACGCCGCTTCTCATCAACGTCGCACAGAACAACGACGGCCTGCACGACCTCGGCATCGAGTTCAAGTAGCGCCGTTCGACCCGCGCCCGACGCGATTTCTCACGACAGTTCCGACCGCGGTGCCGTCGCGGCCTCCCCGTAGAGCGTCCGCGCTACGAGCAGTCCGACGACGACCACGAGCGCGACGCAGGCGAGGTACTCGACGCGGAAGCCGACCACCTCGGCCAGCGGGACGGCCACGAGCGGGCCGAGCGTCGACCCCGAGTCGCCGAAGACGTTGTAGACGCCGCCGAGTTTGCCCACGTCGTCGGCCGGACTGAGGTCGCCGAGATAGGCCAGAAGCGGCGGGTTCGACCCGCCGACGCCGATGCCGATGAGCGCCACGCCCGCGAGCGTCGAAGGGAGCGTCGGCACGAGCGCCAACAGCGCGAACCCGGACGCGAGGACGCCCAGTGCGGGCAGCGTCAGCGCCGCGCGGTTCGACAGACGGTCGGAGTACCGCCCGACAACGAGCGTCGTGACGCTCGACGCGACGACGCCGACGCCATCACGACGCCGCTGACGCCGGCTCCGGAGAGGCCGCCGAGAGAGATGTCGTTCGCCGTCGCGTACAGCACGGCCGTCGAGAGGAGGACGCCCGCAAACAGGAATCGGACGGCGAAGTTGACGGTGCCGACGGTGAAGATGCGGATGTCCGAGCGCACCAGCCGCGGCACGTCGCGGAGCGAACTCGCCGCCGTCACGTCGGTCTGCACGTCCGGGAGGACGGAGATGGCGACGAGGGCGGCGAACAGGCCCGCGCACCCCGCGACGGCGAACGCGGTGGCGTAGCCGAACGCGTCGGTGACGAGGCCGCCGACGACGAGACCCGCGGGGAAGCCGAGGCTCTGGCCGCCGCGCATGTAGCCGACCCACTTCCCGCGGTTTTCGCCCGAGGTGACGTGCGTGATGGTGCTGAACGCGCCGACGAAGACGAACGCCGAGCCGACGCCCCAGCAGGCCCGCGACAGGAGGAAGATAGTCGCGCTGTCGAGCGGAATC
The DNA here is from genome assembly GCF_024136985.1 of Haloferax sp. AB510. Lineage (NCBI taxonomy): Archaea > Methanobacteriati > Methanobacteriota > Halobacteria > Halobacteriales > Haloferacaceae > Haloferax > Haloferax sp. AB510. The sequence goes on along the minus strand of NZ_JAMYJY010000108.1, from coordinate 5,354 downwards.
GGACCGGGGTTCAGTCCGAGGACGTAGCCGAACGGCGACAGCCCCTGCACGACGAATCCGGCTATCATCGGCCGGCGGGTCCCCATCCGGTCGAGTATCTGCCCGGCGGGCGTGTTCACGACCAGTCGGGTGAACCGGTTCGCAGAGAGGATGAGACCGACCACGAACGGCGTGATGCCGATGATGGGACCGAGCGTCGGCAGCGTCGGGAAGGCGACGCCCGCGCCGACGCCGCCGAAGAAGACGCCCGCGATGAGGCTCCCGGCGACGAACTCGACTGACGGCTCGTCGCCGCCGAACAGCCGACTCACGCGGCCGACCCTCGGGAGGCGGGCGCGGCGCGGTGGGGCGTGGGGTGCGCGGGAACGGACTGGCGGACGCGGGTTCGGGGGGCGTGCATCGAGAGAGTGCGCTATCGTGAGTCCACGCTCTTGGTGCTTTGCAATCGGGCCGTCTCGTCCGGAAACTGCGGGCGACGACCAGCAAGCGGCGACGGTCGAACGCCGACGCCGCGTTGCGGGGTGCGGCCGTGGAGAGCCGTCCGGGAAGACGGTCTCAGAACCGTGCTTTCAGCTCTTCGCGCAGGTCGTCGAGCGAGGCGTCCTTCATCGACAGCAGGACAAGCAGGTGGTAGACGAGGTCGGCGCTCTCGTAGAGCAGTTCCTCGCGGTCGTCGTCCTTGGCCGCGAGGATGGTCTCTGTCATCTCCTCGCCGAGCTTTTCGAGGACGTAGTTCTCGCCTTTCTCGTGGGTGAATAGCGTCGTCGTGTAGGAGTCTTCGGGGAGTTCCGCCTTGCGCGACTCGATGGTCCCAAAGAGTTCGTCTAAGACCTCCTCGGTCGGGGTGTCGGCGTCCATGGTCGCACGACGGGCGGGCGCGGAAAAAGACCCTCTGGTTCGGGCGGCCGTCACTCCGCCAGCTAGCCGGTCGCTCAGGCGTCGACTTCGACCGCCAGTTCGTCGAAGAACGCGAGGTCGTGGATGCGGCTATCGGGCGTCAGTTCGGGATGGAACGAGGTACCGACGACGGGGCCGTCGCGGACGGCGACCGGGTTGCCGTCCCACTCGGCGAGCACCTCCACGCCCTCGCCGACCTCGTCGATGAGGGGCGCGCGGATGAACACCGCGGGGAACGGCGAGTCGAGGCCGGCCACGTCTAGCGGGGCCTCGAAGCTGTCGACCTGTCGGCCGAAGGCGTTGCGGTCGACCGTCACGTCGAGGAGGTCGAGCGTCGTCACGCGGTCGTCTTTGGCGTCGCGGGAGGCGACGATGAGGCCGGCGCAGGTGGCGAGGACGGGTTTGCCGGCGTCGACGTGGGCGCGAATCTCGTCGTCGATGCCCTCGCGTTCGAGGAGTCGAGAGATGGTCGTGGACTCGCCGCCCGGCATGAGTAACACGTCGCAGTCGGGGACGAGGCCGTCGCTTCGAATCTCGACGATTTCGGCGTCGACGCCGTGGGCCGCAGCGGCCCGCTCGACGGCGTCGGCGTGCTCGGACACGTCGCCCTGCACGGCGACGACGCCGGCGCGTAGCGTAGTCATGGAGGTGTCTCGGGAAGCCGCGGACAAAAAGCGTCCGTTCGGCGGTCGGCGCGGTTCAGAACGCGAGCGCGTTCAGCACCAGAATACCGATGCCGAACAGCGCTCCCGTGGCGACGACGGTCTTGGGGTCGACTCGAATCGCGTTGCGGTCCTCCGCGTCGAAGTAGCGGACGAGGCCCGCGCTCGACATCAGACCGCCGCTGTTCTGGCCCTTGCTCATGTTCCACCGTCCGTGCGTCCGCCGCGTAAACGTTTCGGCTCGCGCTCGAAACGCGCCCCGGCGCGGGCCGAAAAAACGCGCTCATCGAACGAGCCCGCTCGCGGCCGTCTCGGGGACCGACGGGTCGGAACCCGTTTTGCATGACTGGAAGCACAACCGGAGAGCCGCGGGCCCATGAGTAATCCTTATGCGCGGGGGCAGGCAAGTTGCGTCGGGATACGATGACTGTTCGACTCTTGGACTTTTACGCGGACTGGTGCGGCCCTTGTAAGACGCAGGACCCGATTCTCGACGACCTCGAGGGCGACTACGAGAACGTCGAGTTCGTCAAGGTCGACGTCGACGAGGAACAGGACGTTGCCAACCAGTATCAGGTTCGCTCGCTCCCGACGCTCATCGTCGAGAACGGCGACGGCATCGTCGACCGCTTCGTGGGCGTCACCCAGCGCGACGACATCGAATCGGCGCTGAGCCAGGCCGGCGCGTAGACGCGCCGCGGACCGCCGCGTTTTCCGACCCATCCAGATGGCCGCCGAGAGCCCCGCGAGCGCCGGCGGTGTGTCTCGCAAGCGTTATACGACCGGCGGGGGGACTCGTATGCATGGCTAGTGACGCTGCGACGAAGCGGACGCTCGAGAAGCAGATCTGCATGCGGTGCAACGCGCGCAACCCTCAGAAGGCCAAGCAGTGCCGCAAGTGCGGCTACAAGCACCTTCGACCCAAGTCGAAGGAACGCCGCGCTGCGTAAGCTCGCACGCTTCTCTCTCAGGCGTCTCGCCGATACAGTTCGACCAGCACCGCGAGGAGCGCGAGCTGGACGAGTTTGTCCACGATACCGCCGATTCCGAAGATATCCGGCCAGTTGAGCGCGACGTAGAGGACCACCTGTCCGGCGGTGAAGGGGATGCCGAGCAACACCACCCGCGGGCGGAGGCGCTCGTCGCCGCGCAGGATGCCGACGATGCCGGCCGCGAAGCCCGCCGCGGCCCCGATGAACGCGATGCCGAGCGGGTCGGCGAGGTTCGCGGCCAGCGCGCCCGCGCCGAGCGCGAGATGAATCAGCCCCGTCACGGCCGCGAGACCGACGCCGACGTAGTGCAGTCGCGTCAGGCCGTCGCCCGCGCCCCCGGGTGTGTCGGCCGCCATCTCAGGCCTCCGGGTACTTCGGCTCGCGGCGTTCCGCGCGTTCGATGGCGCGTTCGAGCGCGTCGCGGACGGTGTCGCCGCCGGCCTCGTTCTCGAAGGGGTCTCCGTGCCCGGCGTACAGCGCCTTGACGGTCGAGGGCAAGCGGTCGAGGAGCGTGTGCAGGCTGCTGATGAGGCGCTCGCGGGACTGTCCCGGCATGTCGGTGCGGCCGAAACTGCCGTCGTCGAACGCGCCGTCGTTGTAGACGAACACGTCGCCGGAGAACAGCGACCGCCCGCTCACGAGCGAGACGTGGTCGTCGGCGTGGCCGGGCGTGTAGACGACTTCGAACGACTCGTCGCCCATCTCGACGTGGTCGCCGTCTTCGAGTTCGTGGGTCCGAAGCGGGTGGTCGGCGTAGGCGTACACGTCCGGGTCGAACCGCTCGACCACCGCGTCGAGTTCGCCCACGTGGTCGGAGTGCTGGTGAGTGACGACCACCGCGTCGAGGTCGTCGGTATGCTCGGCGACGACCGCCTCGACGCCCGGCATCGTCCCGGCGTCGACGAGGACGGTTCGCTCGCCGAGGACGAGGTAGGCGTTGCAGGTGAAGGTCTCGGCGTCGGCGGTGACTGGGATGACTTCCATACCTCCGCGTACGCGCCCGAACGGAAAAAGTCGGACGGGCGAGACGTTCCCCGCGACACCGCAACTCGCCCCCAAACGTCGAACTCGTGCGACAAATCCTTTTTGGGGCTCGGTCGTGTACGTATGAGTGTATGGGATTTGGGAGCTACGACGAGTCCGAACAAGGAGACCAGAACGTCGACTTCGACGAGGAAGACGGCGTCACGACGAGTGAGGAGAAACACGAGGGCGAAGTCGATTTCGAAATCGGCGCGTCCAACGACGAACTCCTCGACCGGCTCCAGGAGATTAAAGACGAGTGAAGTCGGGGTCTCGCGCTCTCGGGGTCGCGGAATCTTCCCCCGGGGCGGCGCGCGCACCCACAGACGACGCTGACGGCGCTCATTTTTCGACAGACACGTCTCCGGAGAGTGTCCTCTGCGGCGCGGTCGTCCGCGCCGACCGGGTCGTCGACGGCCTCGCCTTCGAGACGTGCACCGTCGGCGGCGACGACGCGACCGACGCGACCGCCGCAAGCGAACCGGTCGAAACGGAACGGCCGCTGTCGGGGATGCGCCGCACCATCGCCGACCGCCTCGGCGAGAGCTACCGCGAGGCGGTCCACGTCACGATCGACCGACGTGCCGACGCGGAGGAACTGCTCGCCGCGGCGAACGCCGCCGACGACGCCCTCGGCGTGGACGTGTCGATAACAGACGTGCTGCTCCTCGCGCTCTCGGCGTCGCTCGACGAACACCCCGCGTTCAACGCGACCTTCGAGGACGGCATCCACAGGCTCCACGGGGAACACAACGTCTGCGTCGCGGTCGACATCGACGAGGGACTCATCGCGCCGGTCGTCCGCGACGTGGCCTCCCTGTCGCTCGCCGAACTCGCCGAGACCCGCGCCGAGGTCACCCAGCGGGCGCTGTCGGGTGACTTCACGATGGACGACCTCTCCGGGGGCACGTTCACCGTCTCGAACCTCGGTGTCCTCGGCGTCGAGTCGTTCGACCCGATAATCAACCCGCCGCAGGTCGCCATCCTCGGCGTCAACACGATTCGCCGGGAGGCCGTGCCGACCGACGACGGCGACGTGGCCGTCCGGCGGGTTATCTCCTTTTCGCTGTCGTTCGACCACCGCATCGTCGATGGGGCGGACGCCGCCCGCATGCTCGGCACGCTCGTCGAACACGTCGAGAATCCGTGGTCGCTCGTCATCGCCGCCGGCGGGCGGTGAAAAAGGCTCACCCGAGCCTGAAGCGGCCCTCGTCGGCCGCCCGTTCGAGGACCGACTCGACGTCGACCAGTCGCGGGCCGTCGCTCACCGGACGGAGGCGGACGGTTCCGTCCCGAACCTCGAGTTCTCGCTCACCGTCGACGCTTATGACTCCGCGGTCCACCTCGAACGCGTAGTCCTCGCCGTCGTCGAGGACGCGGTGTTCGGCCACGTCGACCGTCGAGAGGTTTCCGGGGACGGTAATCGCCTTGACCCTCGTCGCCGGGGCGGTCGCTCCGCTCTCGCCATCGCGGGACAGTCGGAAGCCGACGCCGCCGGGGTCGTCCGGTCGGTGCGTGACGAGACCGCCGGCGATGCCCGAGAGCCCGATTTCCGCGGGCGACGACCGCGAGACGACACCGCCGACGATGTCGCTCGGGTCGAGAATCGCCCGCGTGCCGACGAAGGGGCGGTCGAGAACGCCGACGGTCGCGAGTCCGCGGATGACCGTCGTCTCTTCGGACCGGACGACGTCGACCTCGACGGTCCCGTGGCGCGTGGTCGCCTCCGCCGCGGGGACTGCTCCGCTGCCGACGAGCGCGGCGGCCGCGCCCGCCGACG
>NZ_JAMYJY010000107.1:0-12325 GCF_024136985.1 Haloferax sp. AB510 | reverse complement strand
CCGTCGCCTGCGTCCGGAGCGCCCGCGCGGCCGCGTCGGCGATGGTCGCCGCGCCGCGAATCTCCATCGTGTCGATTTCCGTCGCGGTGCGCCGGACCTCGGGATGTACGCGGTCGTCCATGCGGGAACTACGGGCGTCGGACGCAAAAAGGTCGCCGCGGGCGGCGGCGGGGTCGCGGCGTGACCGCGGGCAACGATGGGCGACTCACACCCGGTCGACGAGCGCCTCGTCGGGGTGTCGCACCCGGACGGTCTCGACGCGCTCGGTGAGCGCCTTCGCGTCGGCGAGCTTGTCTTCGGATTCGGCGTGGACCGTGAACAGCGTCTCGCCGCTGGCGGCCATCTCGCCGACGCGCCGGTGGAAGTTCGAGGCCCGCACCGGGTCTCTCGGCGCGCGGCCCGGCGGGCGACCTCGTTGACGAGGCGGTTGTTGACGTGCGTGACCACGCCGTCGCGGTCGGCGCGGACCGCGACGGTGTGCCGACCGGGCGAGAGGTCGGCGGCCTCCACGTCGGGGTCGCCGTTCTGCGCGGCGAGTATCTCGCGGAAGGTCTCCTCGGCCTGCCCGGAGTCGAGGATATCGGCGGCGTCGGCGTCGATGCCGGTGGACTCGAACAGCAACTCGGCGAGGCGAATCGCCTTCATCCGCAGGTCGTTCGGACCCCCGCCGGCGAGCGTGGCGAGGACCTCGCGGGCTTCGAGCACGGGACCGACGCCGCGGCCGACCGGCGCGGCCCCGTTCGTGATGGCGCACTCGATGGCCATCCCGAGGTGGTCGCCGACGCGGTTGAAGTCCTCCGCGAGTTCGCGCGCCTCGGCGAGACTCTCGACTTTCGCGCCCTCGCCGTAGGGGATGTCCACGACGACGTTGGTCGAGCCGGCGCTCTTCTTTTTCGAGAGGACCGAAGCGATGAGTTGGCCCTTCGGGTCGATGGAAAGCGGCGTCTCGGCGCGGATGATGCGGTCGTCGACCGGCGAGAGGTTCACCGCGCCGCCCCAGACGAGACAGCCGCCGGTCTCCCCGACGATGTCGCGTATCTCCGCGACGGAGAACTCCACGTCGCAGAGGACCTCCATCGTGTCGGCGGTGCCCGCCGCGGAGGTGACGGCTCTGGAGGAAGTCTTCGGAATCTTCAGCCCTGCCGCGGCGACGATGGGGACGAGAATCGGCGTGACGCGGTTGCCCGCGACGCCCCCGATGGAGTGCTTGTCGGCGATGACCGGCTCCTCCCACGTGATAGATTCGCCGATGTCCGCCATCGACTCCGTGAGGTGCATCGTCTCTTCCATCGACAGCCCGTTCGTGTAGGTCGCGGAGACGTACGCCCCGAGTTCCACGTCGGCGAGGCGCTCCTCGTAGATGTCGCGGACGAGTTGGGACAGTTCGTCCGCGTCGAGTTCGATGTCGTCGAGCTTCTTGCGGATGTAGTACACCGAGTCGGGTTGCGGCGCGACCGACACCTCCACGTCGCCCTCGATGTGACCGAGCCGGCGCGTCACCCCGAGCGTCCCCTCGGAGACGAGTTCGTCGGTCAGTTCCACGATGCCGATGGTCGTCCGCCCGTCCCGCCGCAGTTGGACGCGTTCGAGCGCGTGGACCCCGAGTTCGGCCGCATCGCTCTCGTTCAGGAGGACCGTCGGCGACCGGGTGCCGATGTCGATGGGTTCGGCGACGAGTTGCATACCCACAGGTCGGACGAGAGTGTCAATAAAGCGACCCCGAGTCTCGGGGAGAGAGAACGCTTACGCGAGGTGGGACTCGACGAGGTTCTTCAGGTCGTCGTAGCCGCGGACGCCGACGAGCTGTTCGACCGCCTCGCCGTCGGCGAACAGCACCATCGTCGGGACGCCCCGGACCTGGTACTGGGCGGCGAGCTCCTGGTTCGCGTCCACGTCGACCTTGGCGACCGCGGCGTCGGTGTTCTGCGCGAGCTTCTTCACGGTGGGTTCGAGCATCTTGCACGGTCCACACCAGTCCGCGTAGAAGTCGACGAGCACCACGTCGTTCGAGGAGACGGCGTCTTCGAGTTCGTCCGCGCCGTCGACGTGGATGGGATCCGATGGGGAAGGCGTGGTTTCCTTCGCCGTACTTCCGCCGTCACCACGGAGTTCGGATTCGAGTTGTTCGCGTTTCTGCTTCCGGATGTCGTTCAGTTCGTCGTCGGACATACCTACCGATACCGGCCGAGACCTAATAACGGTTTTGCACAATACGAGCAATAATGTCTGGGGATAGTGGGCCGTGGTATCGGACGACACGCATCGGCGATGCCACACCGGTTCGCGACCGAAAGACGAGATAGAAATGGCGGCGATGCGACCGCGAGTTACGGGTTGGTTCGAGGGCGATTCGGCGGGGTCGAAGGCGGTCTTCCGACCCGGCTCAGTCGACGTACAGCGAGTAGGTGATGACCGCGAAGCCGATGAGCGTCAGCACCGAGTCGAAGAGCAGTCCGGTGGCGAGGTCGACGTTGAGAATCACGTCGAGCGCGCCGCCGAGCATCGCGCCGAGGGTGACGACGCCGAAACCGAGCGCGAGCGCGCGGAGCGACGCGGCCCCCGTGTTCCGGTACGCCTTGTAGCTGAAGTAGGTGATGAGCCCGCCGAGGACCAGAATGCCCGTCTTGACGACGATAATCATCGTCGTAATCGTCGGCGAGGCGCTGAGGTGCCCCATCAGGTCTCCCTCCGGACCCGCGACCAGATGTCCGCGAGGCGTTCGTCGGGCGTCTGCTCCGGGCGGCCGACCGCGACGTCGAAGTCGCGGTCCTCGTTGAGGGCGATTCGAACCTCGTCGAAGGCGACCTCGTAGGTCGTCGCGTGGTGACCGTCCGCGCGAATCTGGGTCCCCTCGGCGAGGAGCGCCGCGTCGGTGAGCAGGTCCAGCTTCCTGTACGTCGTCGAAAGCGGGATGTCACAGGTATCTGAAATTTCACTTGCCGTCATGGGTTCTTCGAGTCCTCTGATGATGGCTCGTGCGTCCGCGTCGTCGAGCGCGTCGAGCACCGCCGTCAGTTCGGCCGACTCCATCGCGGACCGGTCGCGCGCCATTACCCAGACTCACCGACGAGAGCCTTATTAACCCACCGGGTCGGGCTCGTCGTCGTCCGCCGTCTCGGAGGCTGTATCGTACGCACCCTCCATTCTGAGGGTTCCCACGCGGGCCAACACCTCGGGTGTTCGACAGACGCCCGGCGCGCCCGTCGCCTGCGGCACCGCGCAGTTGTTGCAGTTCTCGCAGACGACCCGCGTATCGGCCGAGACCTCGCGGCCGAGCAGTCGCGCCGGGAGTTCCGGTTCGGCGTAGAACGGCCGCGCCATCCCGACAGCGTCGCAGGCGTCGCCGAGCAGTCGGTCGATTTCGCCGCGCTCGCGGATGCCGCCCTCGCAGAGCACGGGCACCGAGACGGCGTCGCGGACGCGACGACACAGGTCGGCGTTCCACGCCGGGTCGAAGTCGTACCACGCGGCCTCGATTCGGTTGCCGAGTTCGACGAGTCGCGCCCGGAGCGGGCCGCCGAAGGCCGCGGCGTAGCCGTCGCGGTAGCGGTCGTCGCGCCACGCGCGGGCCGGGAACGACCCGCGGACGATGCTCGCGTCCCAGAACACCGATCCCGAGACGGGGACGAGCGCGTCGTAGCCCGCCTCGTCGAGGCGGCGGCAGAGTTCGACCGCGTCGTCCTCGGTCAGATGTCGGCGGATGCCGGGCGGCGCGGCCGTCTCCGCCGGGACTTTCGTCATGAGCGGCACGTCGCCCGCCCGCGAGCGAACCTCGTCGGCGACGACCTCCAGAAATCGGACGCCGTCGCCGAACTCGTCGTCCCGGCGGTTGTAGAACGGCGAGAGGAACTGGTGGACGATGCCCATGTTCGCGCCGGCGACGTGGACCACGTCGTAGCCGGCGTCGACGGCCATCGCCGCGGAGCGACCGAAGTCGGCCGCGAGGTCGTACACCTCGTCGGTCGTCATGACGTGGGCGTCGTAGTCGAGGAAGCCGAGGCCGTCGAGGAGTCTGAGGAGTCGCGGCGGCCGGGAGACGGAAAGCTGTTGCAAATCCGGATGGTCGCGTCGGTACTCAGCGTGCCACGTCTCCATGCTCCGTAGACCGCCGTACTCCAACTGAACCGCGACGGCCGCGCCGTGGTCGTGGATTCGCTCCGTCACCGCCGACAGCGACGCCGCGAACTCGGAGTCGGCGATTCGCGTCATCCCCGGCGCGGCACAGCCGCCCGTCTCGCGGACGATAGTCGCACCCTGACAGATGAGGCCCGCGCCGGCCCGCGCCGCGGGTTCGAGCTCGGCCGCGAGGCGCTCGGGCGCGTCGGACCCGGTGCCGGCACATTCGAGCACCGGCGCGCGGTAGAGTCGGTTTCGGAGCGTGAGTCCGCCGATGTCAAGCGGGTCGTCGAGCCGGGGGGTCGCCATACGGTCGACATGGCGCGCGAGCGACGTAAATCGACGCGGCGGTCGGCCGCCGGGTCAGTTCACCAACGAGTCCCGCCGCCGATGTCGATAGTCGCGCCGCAGCGCCCGCACTCCGTCACCTGCAGGGGGTCCGACCCGGCGTGTCTGACGACCACGTCACCGAGACCCGCGGGGGAGCCACACCGCTTGCAGACCGGACGATTCGCCGTCATCTGTGAATACACATCTCTCATGGAGACAGACGCCCGCAGCGGAGATAGCCGTATTGTCCCGCGTCTGTCCGGACGGTGCGGTCCCGGTCAACCTTCTTACCCGTCGGCTCCGATGAACGTCCCATGGACCCCGAACCGTTCAGGTACGACTCGGAGGTGCCACCGGGCGAGGTGCGACATCTCAGGTACGAAATCAGCGAAACGTACCTCGGCGACCCCGTCGAGATACCCGTCACCGTCATCAACGGCGAGCAGGGTGGGCCGTCGGTCTTCATGACCGCGGCGCTCCACGGCGACGAACTCAACGGCGTGAAGGTGATGCAGGAGGTCGCGAGCCGGTACAACCCAGCCGACATCCACGGCACCATCGTCTGCATCCACGTGGCGAACGTCCCCGGCTACCTCGCCCAACAGCGCTACATCCCCATCTACGACCTCGACCTGAACCGGTCGTTCCCCGGTCGCGACGGCGCGAACACGGCCGAGCGCATGGCGAACCAGATCTACCGCCGGTTCGTCGAGCCCTGCGACCTCGGCATCGACTTCCACACCTCGACGCGCAACCGGACGACGATGTACCACGTCCGCGCCGATATGAACCGCCCCGAGGTCGCCCGCCTCGCGCGGTCGTTCGGCGCGAACCTCATCCTCTCGGGCGAGGCCGAGGCGAGTTCGCTCCGCACCGTCGCCACCAACGACGGGATTCCGACCATCACCGTCGAGATGGGCGAGGCCCACCGCTTCCAGCCGGCGATGGTCGACCGCGCCCTCGAAGGCGTCGAGAGCGTCCTCGCCGAGTACGGCGTCCTCCCGAAGAAGCCGGTCAGCTGGCCGGGCTGGACGCGCGTCATCGACTCGGCGACAGACAAGACGTGGCTCCGCGCCGACGTGGGCGGCCTCGTCGAGATGCAGTACGGCGACGTGCCGCTGGTCCACGAGGGCGACACCATCTGCACCATCTCGGACCACTTCAAGACGAGAGAAAAGCGCGTTTCGGCCCCCTTCACCGGCCTCGTCGCCGGCGTCCTCCAGAACCCGGTCGCCGCGCCCGGTCACCCGCTTTGCCACCTCGTCAGCGTCGACGACGCGACGCTCCGCGAGATTGAGCGCGAAATCGAGGCCGGCGAGTTCACGGAACGCCCGTGGAGTTAGGGCGGACGTGCTGAACGCGTCGCCGACGACGCCGTTCGGTCAGTCGTCCTCGCCGACCTGCTCGTGAGTGTGGTGGAAAAATCGGACGTGCGGCCGCCCGTCGCGTTCGACCGGTTCGAAGCAGACGCGGCGGTACCGCTCGTTGTCGAGGAGGTTGACGAGCAGGCCGCGGTCGTGGAGCGAGACGGAGTCGTAAGGGGTCAAACAGACCGGACACAGTTCCGGGTCGGCCGCGTCGCCCACTACTATTCCTCCGGCTCCGTCCCGACCGCGTCGGCGACCCGCGAAATCGTCTCGAACTCGTCGTCAGCGTAGGCGATGAACCGAACGTCGCGGAGCGCGGTCGGCTCGAACGCACGGAGTTCCTCGCAGATGAGTCGCGCGCCGTCGGCGAGGTCGAACCCAGCGACGCCGCAGCCGAGCGCCGGAATCACGAGCGATTCGCAGCCGCGGTCGTCCGCGGCTCGCAGGGCGTTTCGCGTGGCGTCGCGGATGCTCTCGGCGGTCGCCTGTCCGTCCCCGTAGTGGGGCATCGCCGCGGCGTGAATCACGACCTCGGCGTCGAGGTCGAAGGCGTCGGTGACGGCGACCGCGCCGAGGTCTATCGGCCCCTTCGCCATCGCGGCCTCGTTCAGTTCGGGGCCGCCGCCGCGACGGAGCGCGCCCGCGACACCCGACCCCATCCGGAGGCTCGTCTCCGCGGCGTTCACCAGCGCGTCGGCCGACTGAGCGGCGATGTCGCCCTGTACGACGGTGAAGTCCATGTCAGGCGAGTCGGTCCATGTCCTCGTCGTCGAGGTCGATGTGCGAGGCCGCCACGTTGTCGCGGAGGTGCGAAACGCTCGACGTACCGGGGATGGGAAGCATCACGTCAGAACGGTGTAAGAGCCACGCGAGGGCGATTTGCTGCGGCGTCGCGTCGTGTTTCGTCGCGACCGCGGAGACGGCGTCGGCCCGGTCGCCGAGGTCGCCCGCGCCGAGCGGGTACCACGGAATGAAGCCGACGCCGTACTTCTCGCAGGCATCGAGGCTGGCCTCAAACTCGCGGTCGCCGACGTTGAAGCGGTTCTGGACTGTGGCGATATCGACGATGTCGCGCGCCTCGTCGAGCTGTTCGACCGAGACGTTCGAGAGGCCGACGTGTCGAATCAGTCCCTCGTCTTTCATCTCGGCGAGCGCGTGGACCGAGTCCTCGAAGGCGACGTGCGGGTCGGGGCGGTGGAGCTGATAGAGGTCGATGGTGTCCACCCGGAGGCGGTCGAGGCTCCCGAGGACGGCATTTCGCAGGTAGTCAGGGTCGCCGTTGGGCTTCCAGTCGCCGTCGGCGTTCCGGAGCAGGCCGCCCTTCGTGGCGACCACGAGGTCGTCCGGATAGGGCGCGAGCGTCTCGCCGATAAGGCGCTCGGAGACGGCGGGTCCGTAGGAGTCCGCCGTGTCGATGAGGTCGATGCCGTGGACGAGCGTCTCGTGGAGGACCTTTCGCGCGTTCTCCACGTCGTCGGGCTCGCCGATGATGTCGTCGCCGGTGATGCGCATCGCGCCGAAGCCGAGTCGGTGAACCGTGAGGCCGCCGCCGATGTCGAACGTGCCGCTGCCGTTTTCGAGTCCCATGGGCGGAGATTGGTCGCCAGACAGGTGTTCGTTTCGGCGGGCTGGGCGGGTGACGGCAGCGAGCGCGCGGCCCCCGCAAGCGCCGAAACCCACACCCGTCGTCGGTCCTAACGGCCGCCATGGACCTCCTGTCGATGCGCTGGCGGCACACGCTGTTCGCCCACTGGCCGGTCGACCCCGAACTCGTGGAACCCCGACTCCCCGACCGGCTCTCGGTGGCAACCTACGACGGGCGGGCGTGGCTCGGCGTCGTCTCGTTCGACATGACGGACATCCGCCCGCGCGGGTCGCCCATCGGACTGGGGTTCCCCGAGGTGAACCTCCGGACCTACGTCGAACCCGCCGACGGCGGCCCCCGCGGCGTCTACTTCTTCACCCTCGACGCCGCGGACCGCCTCGGCGTGACGATGGCCCGACTGGGCTACCGGCTGCCGTACCACTACGCGAACATCTCGGTCGAGGAGCGAGACGGCGCGGTCGACTACGAGAGCTACCGGCCTGCGACGGCCGAGACGCCGGACGCGCGGTTCGAGGCGACCTACCGACCGACCGGTGAGGTCCGAACCCTCGACCCCGGGTCGCTCGACGCGTTCCTCGTCGAGAACTACCGCTTCTACACGGACGACTGGCCCGTCGTCATCGGCGACATCGACCACGACCCGTGGCCGATACAGGACGTGGAGGCGGAGATTCGCGCGAATACGATGTTCGAGGCCTGCGGCTTCGACCACCCCGGCGGCGACCCGATACTCCACTACGCGGCCGACCTCGACGTGACGGCGAAGCCGCCCGCGGTGCTTCGCTGACGCCGCGAACGCTCGTGTCGCTTATTGGCCGTCGTCTTATTCGCCGCCGTCCGTATCCTCCGCCGTGTCGTCTGTCTCGACCGCCGGGTCGTGACGCTCGTACCAGTCGAGAATCTGTTCCAGTCGGTGGGTCGCCCGCTCGGGCGTCGAAATCGAGTGCTGTTCCTCCGGGTAGACGACGAGCTTGGCGTCGACGCCCTGCGCCTTCGCGGAGACGTAGAGCTGTTCTGACTGACTCGGCGGACACCGCCAGTCTTGGCCGCCCGCCATCACCAGAAGCGGCGTGTCGATGTTCCCGGCGTCGGTGATGGCCGACGAGGCGTCGAGCGCCTCCGAGTTCTCCCACGGGAGGCCGAACTCGTATCTCGTCCACAGGTGGTTGTCGTCGGTGCCGTACGACGACCGGAGGTCGTAGATGCCGTGTTCGGGGGCGGCCGCCGTCAGGAGGTCGGTCTGGGTCACGAGGTAGCCCTGCGCGATGCCGCCGTAGGAGATGCCGTAGCCGAAGACGCGCTCCGGGTCGGTCCAGCCGCGGTCGACAAGGTCCTCGACGCCCGCGACGATGTCGTCCACCTCGACCGAGCCCCACTGCCCTCGGAGCTGCTCCGCGAAGTCGCGCCCGTAAGAGGTGCTCCCGCGGTAGTTCACCCGCACGACGAGATAGCCGCGAGAGGTGAACATCGGGTGGTCGAACCGGAACGCCGGTTCGTCGTAGGCGATGGGACCGCCGTGGATGGCGACGACCGTCGGGTGCGGGTCGGGGTCGTCGAAGTCGAAGTCCGCGGGCGCGTAGACGACGCCCTCGACCTCCCAACCGTCGCTCTCGAAGTTGACCCGTCGGACCTGCGGCATCTCGTACTCGTCGGTGACGGCCTCGTTGAGCGCCGACAGTCGGGTGAACGACTCGGCGTGGGCCGCGTCAACGGCGTCGATGTCGGCCAGCGAGACGGCGTAGGCGTCCCAGCCGTCGGCCGGGTCGGAGACGAGCAGACCGGCTGTGTCGCCGGCGACGTGGAGTCCCTGTATCGCCCTGTACTCGCCCTGCGCGTCGAACACGCGTTCCGGGTCGTCGGCGTCGGGGTCGAGCCGAGCGATTCGAGACTTCCCCTCGTCGGCGACGAGCGCGTAGAGTTCGTCGTCGCCGGCCCACGACGGCGAGGTTCCCAACGCGAGCGTCCGGTCGAGCGACGCGGAGACGGATCGGACCTCGCCGGAATCGAGGTCGGCGACGCGGATTTCGCGTGGGACGTACCAGTTCTCGTAGTCGCCCGCCTGAAACGCGATTCGGGAGCCGTCGGGGCACCAGCGCGGCGTCCCGGTCGCGTAGCCGCCGGTCGTCAGCTTCCGGTCGTTCGAGCCGTCGGCGTCGATGACGAACAGGTCCTGTTCGAGCGTGTCGTCCGGGCGGTCGGCGTCGCAGGAGACGTAGGCGATTCGGTCGTCGGGACCCCACGCGGGCTGGAGGCCACCGGCGTCGGCGAACGCGCCCGCGGCGGTCGCGTCGTCGAGGCGCTCCGTCTCGCCCGTGTCGAGGTCCACGACGAACAGGTAGGTCGTCACCGTGTCGGTCCAGCCGACGCCGTTGATTTTGTGCTGGAGTCGCTCGGTCACGACCGGCCCGCCGTCCTTCCGCTCGTCGAGGTACTCGCGCTCCTCGTCGGTCGGGTCGCGCGTGGAGACGACGAGGCGGCCGCCGTCCGGCGACCAGTCGAACTCCGAGACGCCCTCGTCGAAGTCGGTGAGTTGGGTCGCGTCGCCGCCGAGTTCGAGGTCGAAACACCAGACCTGCGGCTTGGGGCCGTCTTCGCCGCCTGCTGGCAGTTCGTCGTCGGAGTCATCCGAATCGTCGCTATCGGCGTCGTCGTCGGAGTTATCCGAATCGTCGCTATCGGCGTCGTCGTCGCTCGTATCGTCAACGTCGCCAGCGTCATCAGCGTCACCTTCACTTTCTCTTTCGTCGTCCGCGCGACCGACCCGCCGAGAGAGGTCCTCGTCGCGGGCGGCGACGAACGCGAGCCGACTTCCGTCGGGCGACCACGATGGAGACGACGCGCCGGGGTGGCGGGTGAGTCGGTGTGGCTTGCGGGAGCCGTCGGCGGGGACCACGAACAGGGAGGCGACGCGTTCGTCCTCGTCGGGGTCGCACTCGGTCGCGGTGAAGGCGACCGTCGACCCGTCCGGCGAGACGGCGACCTCGCCGGTGACCGAGAGGTCGCTGAACGCTTCGGGAGGGAGTTCTCCTGACATGGCTCGAAACGTTCGGCCGAGTGACAAATAGATTTGTGTCGGCGAACCCGGTGGCCGCGTGCGTCCAGTCTACCGGTCCCGACCGAGCGAAGGTGAAACCTTCAAGCATCGCTGAACTAACCCGACGGACATGGCACTCATCGACACCGTGATGGCAACGCTCCACCTCGTCGTCGGCGGTCTCTGGACGGGGAGCGTCCTCTTTTTCGCGCTCGCCGTGCTGCCGACGCCCGCGCCGGGAACATCCGCGCCGCCGCGTTCGAATCGGTCGTCTCGCGCCTGACGATGTGGTCCCGCGGAGCCTCGCTCGTGATGTTCGCGACCGGCGGCCACCTCGCCGGCACGCGCTACACCGCCGAGAGCCTGCTTGGCACCGGCCGCGGCCACCTCGTCCTCGGGATGCTCGCGCTCTGGTTCGTCCTGACCGGCCTCGTCGAAGTCGGCCGGTCCCGCGCGAAAGACGGCCTCGCGGAGAAGAAGGTCCGCACGCCCGCCGAGAAGGCCGCACCGTTCTACCTCGGTGCCGCGCTCGTCGCTGTTCTCCTCCTCGTCGACGCCGGCCTGCTCCTCAACTGACGCCGTCCCCGACTCCCGAGGGCTCCGTAGAGTATCTATATCTACATTCTAAAATATATATTTTGTACGACATGTTTATCATCTCGGTCCGGGTGAGTCCACGTGTATGCATGGGGACGAGACGCGCGCCACCGAGTCGCCGCTTCGAATCGAGTTGTGTCCCGACACCGGGCGGATACGCGTCCACCGGGAGACCGCGCTGGGGACGTTCACGCGGACCATCGACCGATGAGCCCAGACGCCCCGCCGACCATCGGGGAGACGCCGGTCGGGAAGTCGGCCGAGCAAGGTCCCGGCCCGGTGCTCGCGCGCCTTGCACGACCGGTCTCGGAGACGCCGACCCGGCTCGCGGTCGTCGCCGACCCGCACGTCACCCCGACGGGGTCCGGCACGTGGAAAGTCTACCACCGGAGCGAGACGCGGCTTCGGACCGCCGTCTCGACCATCGCCGACCTCGACGTCGACGCGACGGTCCTCCTCGGCGACCTGACCCGCGACGGCCGCCCCGAGGAGTACGACGTGGTCGACGAAATCCTCCGCGACCTGCCGGGGCTGCGGGTCGCGGTGCCCGGCAACCACGACGTGCCGAAGCGCTGGGACGACTACGACGCCCCGACGCCGGCCGAGTTCGCGGCGCGCTACGCCGATGACGCCCTCCCGTTCGTCCGCCGGGTTGGCGGCGTCGATATCATTGGCCTCGACTCCGCCAGCGGCGGCCCGGACCTCGCCCTCACCGACACCCACGAGGGGGCCGTCCCCGACTCCCAACTCCGCTGGCTCGACACCGTCCTCGCTGACGCGACGACCCCGGTCGTCGTCCTCCACCACAACGTCTTCCACCCCCGCCGCCACACCGGCCAGTTCCCCGACGCCGACTTCTACCAACTCCGCAACGCCGACGAACTCGCCGCGGTCCTCGCGCGCCACGACGTGCCGCTCGTGCTCTCCGGGCACATCCACTGGCCCGCGACGGCCGTGAGAGCCGGCGTCCGTGAATTCATCGCCCCGGCGACTTGCTCGTTCCCGCAGTCGTTCGTCGTGGTCGACATCGACCGCCGCGGGACGACCGTCCGACTCGTCCCGCTCGCGGGGCCGAAGGGCATGGCCGAGGCCTACACGCTCGCCGCCAGCGGGGCCGCTCACGGACAGGGCATCGCCGCGCACGCCGACCGCGGACAGCTGTCGGCGCTCCCGCTCGTCGACGAGCGGACGCCGCCGAGGCGGGTCGTCGGCTCGGACGTTCCGGGGGCGGTTCGATGGCGGTGAGCCTCGACCGCCTCGCCGACGCCGCAGCGC
>NZ_JAMYJY010000106.1:0-12752 GCF_024136985.1 Haloferax sp. AB510 | reverse complement strand
CGAGCGTCGCGTTCACCTGTCGGCGGAGTCGCTCGGTGGACAGCGGCGCGCCGTCCCAGGAGAGGGCGGGTTCGCCGTCGTCGCCGTCGCCGCCGTTCCCCTCAGGGCCGCTGTCGGCGTCGTCGGCTTCCTCGACCGTCGCCGCCGACAGTATCGCGGCGGCGCGTCCGACGCCGCGGGTCGCCGCGCGCTGGACGGCCTCGATGGCGTCGCGCTCGGCGTCGTCTTTCACCGCGCGGGCGTCTGCGACCGCCGGGGTCGACGCGAGGTCGTAGCCCGCCGATTCGAGGTGGAGCGCGGCGTCGTGCGGAACCGTCCGCGGCGCGAGGACGGTCCCGTCGGAAGCGCCGTGTTCTGCGAGGACGGCCGCGGCGGCCTTCCCCGGCGGCCTGTCATCGACGCGGACCGAGGCGACCGGGAGCGACGGCGGTTCGACGGTCGAGGGGACTCGGAGATGCGTCTCGCCGGCGACGCGGACGAACACGAGGTCGCAGTCGAAGTCGCGACCCGTGAGGTATCGACTGGTCGGGTCGGAACCGCGGGAGACGGCGACGAAGCCGACGGCGTCTCGCTCGGAAACGGCGGCGTCGATGGCGTCGCCGCCGCGCGGACCTCCCCGCACGGGACGTTACGCCTCGGGTTCGGGCGCGGGCGGTTCCTGCGCGTCGTCGACGAGCTCCTGTGCGGGGTCCTCGCGAATCTCGTTGTGGAGGAGGACGCTGATGGGGAGCGTCGGCGCGCCGGTGACGAGGTTCTCGAGGACGATGAGGCGCTCGCGGGCGCGGGACATGCCCACGTAGAAGACGCGGCGCTCGTTGTCGGTGATGAGGGGGACGGGACTCGTCGTCGCGGTGAACTCCTCGATGCCGCGGGCTTCGAGCTCCTCGTCGGAGACGGAGGCGGCCATCTGCTCGACGACCTTCTCGGTCAGGTCGGTCGCCATGAACACGTGGTCGGCCTCGCGACCCTTCGCGGAGTGGATGGTACCGACGCGGACGCGACTGGGGTCCATCCCCTCGTAGTCGCCGCCGAAGTACGCGTTGACGGACTTGCGCTGGAAGCTCGTCACCTTGCGCACCATGTCGCTCGCGGACGCGCTGTCGGGGGCGAAGGGCGCGAAGTTCTTGATCTCCTTCGTCGTGAACTCGATGTCCGTGATGTCGTCGACGCCGGCTTCCTCCTGTCTGTCGTCGATGGCGTCGAACAGGTCGTCGCGGTCGTTCGTGCCGAACGCGGAGTCCTGCAGCATGTCGGCGAGGCGGCGCGCCTCCAGCCCGTCGACGGGCTCTTCAGCGTCAAGCGCCTCGACCGCGCGGACGTACTGCGTGAGGCGGTCGGTCCACATGCGCTGGTCGGTCAGCGTCGAGAAGGGGATGCCCGACGGGAGGAACTCGTCGATGAACTGGAACATCTGGTAGCGCGCACGGAACAGCACCATCACGGTGCCCTCGTCTTTCTCGACCGTGTAGCGGACGTTCCGGGCGAGTTCGAGCATCGACGGGCTCTCGACGGCCTCGACCGCGCCGCCTTCCTTGCGGGGTTTGAGGTCCTTCTCCTGTCGCTTGTCGATGTGGCGAATCTCCCGGTTGACGACGTTGAGGACGTTCGACGGGAGTCGGTAGGAGTTCGGGAGAATCTCGTCGTTGTCGCGCTCGGCGTCGAGGAGGAGGTTCGGGTCCGCACCCTGCCACGCGTAGACGACCTGGTCGTCGTCGCCGGCGATGAGGACGCCCTTCATGTGGGGCTTCCACTCCTCGTACACGTCGTACTGGAGGGTCGTGATGTCCTGGAACTCGTCGATGACGAGGTAGTCGACGTTGGGGACGAGCGCGCGCTGCTTGACGCGTTCGAGCATGTCAGCGAATCCGACGAGCCCGTTTTCGCCCTTGTAGGCGCGCCACGCGCGGATAGCCTCGGGGATGTCGATGCGGTCGTCGTCGGACGGCCACGTCGGGGTGTACTTGTTTCCTTCCTGCGCGTTCGGGTCGACTTCCGGCGGGAGGCGGACCTCCTCGACGTTCCACTGGAACGGCACGTCGTACCAGTCGGACACGTCGCGGCGGGTGCGCTGGAGCCACTGGCTCGTGGCGATGACCTTGTTCCCGATGGTGGTCGAGCGGGCGGTCCGACGGCCCGCGCCGCCGTACTCGTCTTCGAACTCGATGCCGTAGTCCTCGCAGAACTCCTGTTTGTCGTTCTCGCCGACCACGTCGTTTCGCGAGAGGCTCAGCAGTTCGTACGCCTTCGCGTGCATCGTCGAGACGTTCCCCTTCAGCGACCGCGGGTTGATGTCGAGTCGCTCCGCGAGCCGGTCGCGGACCTCGGCCGCCGCGGCTCGAGTGTAAGAGACAACGAGAATGTCGCGGATGGTGACGCCGTCTTGTTCGAGAATCTCCTCGACCTTGTCGAGCAAGGCCGTGGTCTTCCCGCTTCCCGGGCCGCCGAACAGCCGGGTGACGGTCACGTCGGATTCGCTCATTGTGCACGTTCACGGCCTTATCGGTGATAAGCGACGTGCTTCGGACGAGGGCGAACGCGCCCGGAGCAGTCGTACTCGCCGGGCGTTCGCGGACGGCTCACCGAACGGGTGAGAAACCGTCGAGAACAGGTGCTTGTGGCTTGGTCAGTTCGGACGCGTCAGGCCTCCGGCACCCACCCGCAGACGGAGCAGGTTGCCGCGCCCATGTCGTGCAGGGCCCCGCAGTCGGGACACTGCAGCTTGTTATAGGATCGGTCCCAGCGTACCGGTTCTGTCTCGTGACCGCGGTCGGTCAAGAACTGGTCGAACAAGTCGTCACTGGGTGCTGAGGCCATACGTGGTATGATATGACATACCCCTATTTAGTTCCTGCGACGACTCCAAACCGTCAAAAATCGGGTGACTGCGGCGGAATTTCAGTCTCTCTTACAGGTCGTACAGCGCCCCGTATTTCGACTCGACGTAGTCGAGGAACGCGTCGGCGGCGAAGTCTTCACCGGTGGCTCGCTTCACGAGGTCGTTGGTCTCGTAGCGGCGGCCGTGCTGGTGGATGTTCTCGCGGAGCCACTCGCGGAGGTCGCCGAACTCGCCGTCGGCCAGTTTTCCGTCGAGGTCGTCGATGTCCGCCTCGGCGGCCGAAAACAGTTGGGCGGCCATGATGGAGCCGAGCGAGTAGGTCGGGAAGTAGCCGAAGTTCCCGTACGCCCAGTGGATGTCCTGCAGACAGCCCTCGGAATCAGTGTCCGGCCGGATGCCGAGGTACTCCTCGTACTTGTCGTTCCACGCCTCCGGCACGTCCTCGACGGCGAGGTCGCCGGCGATGAGTTCGCGTTCGAGTTCGAACCGGATGACGATGTGCAGGTGGTAGGTCAGCTCGTCCGCTTCGACGCGGATGAGGTTATCGTCGTACACCTGATTGGCGGCCTCGTAGGCCTCCTCGACCGTCGCGTCGACCTCGGGGAACCGGTCTTCGAGCGTGGGGAGGAAGTGCTGCCAGAAGGCCCGCGAGCGCCCGACGTGGTTCTCCCAGAGCCGCGACTGCGACTCGTGGACCGAGAGGTTGCGGTTCTCGCCGAGCGGCGTCGCGTAGTGCTCGTCCGGCAGGCCGAGCGTGTACAGCGCGTGGCCGAACTCGTGGACGGTTGAGAACAGCGACCCGAGCACGTCGGACTCGTCGTAGCGGGTCGTCACGCGGGCGTCGAACTGCGTCCCCGACGAGAACGGGTGCGGGGCGGTGTCGAGGCGGCCGCGCTCCCACGGGTAGCCGAGTGTCGAGAGCGCGTCGCGGACGAGCGCCTCCTGGTCGTCCTCAGGGAACTCGCCCTCGAAGGCGTCCACCGCGAGGTCAACGTCGGATTCGCGGATGTCCTCTATCATCGGGACGAGCACCTCGCGCACCTCGGCGAGAATCTCTTCGGCCTGTTCGAGGGGGAGACACGGCTCGTAGTCCTCGAACAGCACCTCGTAGGGGTCGCGGTCGGGGTCGATGTGTTCGGCGTACTGTCGCTTCAGTTCGACGTGCTTCTCCAGATGCGGCGCGAATTTCTCGAAGTCGTCTTCGGCCTTCGCCTGCTTCCACGCCGGAATCGCCTCCGAGGACGCCGCGGAAATCTTCTCGACGAGGTCGTTCGGCACGCGGGCCGCCCGCTCGTAGTCGCGGCGGAGTTCGCGCAGCACGTCGGCCTGCTCGTCGGTCGGGTCGTCGGCCTCGGCCGCGTCGAGGAGGTCGCCGAACTCGTCGTCGGTCAGGAGTTCGTGGCTCAACGCGGAGAGCGCCGACATCTGCTGGGAGCGCGCGGGCGTCCCCTCGTCGGGCATCATGACCTGCTGGTCCCACGAGAGGATGCCGCCGGCGTTCTCGACGTTGGCGATTCGCTTGTACTTCTGGAGGAGTCGGTCGTACGCCGACTCCGAGTCGGATTCCGCGGAGGACTGTGCCATGGTACGTACGGTGGTCTCGGAGGCGTATTAAATCGCAGGAGCCGGTTATCGGTGTGGGTGTTTCGAGATTCGCCCGCAACTGGTTGCTCTACTGGCACCGACAACGTGCCAACCGGACTCACCGACACAACAGCCGTGAACAACACCGCGAAAGCCCCCGCGAGCGACGGCTCCCGCGGCGACGCGCGCTCCTCGGCCTCCGGCCTGCGGTGCTCACGCCGCCGGGGTTCGCCCTCGCTCACGGCCCCTTTCAGTCCCGCCCGGTGGTTTGTCGGGAGTCGTCGCGGATGGAGTGTTCAGGTCTCGTCGCGGGCGGGGCGTTCAGTCGTCGTCGCGGCGGCGGTTGGCCGCGCTCACCAGTCTTCCACGAGCGCGCGGTACGTCTCGTAGCACCGCGCCAACACGTCGAGCGACACGCTCTCGTCTTTCGTGTGCGCCTCGCCGGGTTCCGAGGGGCCGTAGACGACGCAGGTCGTGCCCGCCTGCGCCAGCCATCCGGCGTCGGTCGCGTGGGGTTTCGTCGTCTGTTCAGGGTCCGCGTCCCCGCGGGCCTCGTGGACCGACTGGGCGACGTCGAGGACGCGCTCCGCGAAGTCGGCGTCGTCGCACGCCATCGGCGGGAGGTCCTGTTCGACGACCCACTCGACGCCCTCGATTTCCGTCGTCAGCGCGAGGTCGGCGAAGCCGCCGGGGACGGTCCGCTCGTCGATAGTCACCTCGCAGCGGTCGGGGATGACGTTCCACGCGCTCCCGCCGTCGATTTCGGTGACGGCGATGCTCCCCGAGACGGTGTGGCCGAGGACCTCCGTGTCTGGGAACGTCAGTTCGCGGACCACGTCGACGGCGTCGCAGGCGCGGTAGACGGCGTTTTCGCCGCTCTCGGGGACGCTGGCGTGGCAGGCGGTTCCGGTCACGACAAGGGTGCTCGCCCGACGGCCGCGGTGGGCGACGACCACGTCGGTCCGGTCCGGTCCGGTGTAGTTCGTCGAACCCTCGGCTACGACGGCGTAGTCGAGTTCGAAGCCGTCGTCGAGGGCGGCGCGGACGCCCTCTCCACCGATTTCCTCGCCGACGAACGAGGCGAAGACGACCTCGGACTCGGCGTCTGCGGCGGCGTCGCGGAAGGCGAGCATCGACGCGGCGACGGCTCCCTTCATGTCCGCCGCCCCGCGGCCGTAGAGGCGGCCGTCGCGGGTCTCGACCACGTAGTCGCCGTCGTCGGTCGTCTGCCGGTCGGCCGGCGGGACCACGTCGTGGTGGCCGACGAGCGCGAGCGACTCGCCGACGCCGGGGTTGGCGCGGGCGACGACGTTCCCCGCGTCGTCTCTGGTCACGTCGGCGTCGGTCTCCTCGCGGAGCCACGATTCGATGCGGTCGCCGACGGCGGTCTCGTCCTCGTGGCTCGGCACCGACACGAGGGCCGCCGTGAGGTCGCGGAGTTCGTCCATGCCGGCCCGTCGGCGGGTCGCCTCAAAAGCGTGTGGCGTCCGGCAGTCCGCGCGTGTACCCGTCGCAGCCGGGGGTGACTGCCGCCGCACAGCACCCGCCGTTATCAAATTTCGAGAATGCACGACCCGGCTTATTGTGCGTTCCCCGCACGTCCGAGTATGCGATTCGTCTCGACGTACGAACGGTTGCTCTGGGGAAGCATGGACGCGCTCGGTATCTCGGATTCGGTCGAGAGAAAAGTCGTCGCAGCCGTCGCCATCCAGTTCGCGGTCTCGCTCGCGCAGGCCGCGCTCCCGTGGGTCGCGACCGGCGCGCTCCGACTCGAACTCTCGGCGCTCTTCGTGTTCGGTGCCGGCCTCGCGTTCGTCAACACGATTATCATCACGCGAAAAGACATCGTCTCGCCCATCGAGTCCATCTCGTCGGCGGCCGCCGGCGTCGCGGCGGGCGACCTGTCGGCCCGCCCCCCGGACGTGAGCGGCACCGACGAGGTGGCCCGCCTCGCCGACGACTTCGGCGCGATGCACGACCACCTCTGTATCGTCGCCTCGCAGGCGGGCGCGCTCGCCGACCAGCGGTTCGACGACCCATCGCTCGACGAGGACTTACCGGGCGAGTTCGGCGACGCGCTCGACCGGATGCAGCGCGACCTCGCCGACTACACGCGTAACCTCCAGCACCTCGTGGAGGCGTTCGCCGAGGCGACCTCGCGGGCGCAGGCGGGCGACCTCACCGCCACCATCGACACCGACGACTGGGGCGTCGACGACGAGCGATACGAGGAGGTCGCGGCGACCTACAACGACCTCGTCCGCACCCTCTCGTCGACTATCGGCGAGGTGCAGTCGTTCGCACAGGAGGTGTCGGCGATGAGTTCGACCGCCCGCGAGCACGTCCGTCGGGCCGACGCCGCCAGCGAGGAAGTCGCCGCATCCGTCACCGAAATCTCCGACGGCGCGGGGACCCAGACCGAACACCTCCAGACCGTCTCCGACGAACTCAACACGCTCTCTGCGACCGTCGAGGAGATAGCCGCCTCCGCCGACGAGGTCGCCACCACCGCCGAGACGGCCTCCGAGCGCGGCGAGGTCGGCCGCGACGCGGCGACCGAGGCGATGGAGGAGTTAGACACGGTGGAGGCCCGCATCGACCGCACCGCCGACGCCGTCGCCGAACTCACCGAGAGCATCGAGGAGATAGACGAAATCGCGGCGTTCATCGACCACGTCGGCTCCCAGACCGACCTGCTCGCCATCAACGCGGCTATCGAGGCCGCTCACGCGGGCGAGGCCGGCGACGGCTTCGGCGTCGTCGCCCAAGAGGTCAAGTCGCTCGCCGAGGAGACCCGCGACTCGGCCGACGAGGTGTCCGACCTCATCGCCGACATCACCGAGCACTCCGAGGAGACGCTCGCCGACGTGCGGGAGATGAACCGGCAGGTCGCCGATAGCTTGGAGACGGTCACCGAGGCCATCGGCGAGTTCGAGACCATCGTGGACATGGTGACGGACATCGACGCCAGCGTGGCCGAGGTGAGCGCCGCGACCGACCAGCAGGCCGAGTCGGCGGCGGACATCGCCGCCCGCGTCGACGACGTGGCGAACATCTCCGAGGAGACCGCCGGCCAGTCGCGGACCGTCGTGGAGACGGCACACGAGCAGTCCGCGTCCATCGGCGACCTCGCGGACCAGACCGAGGTGCTGTCCTCGCGGGCGGCCGACCTCGACGGACTCGTCGGGTCGTTCGAGGTCGTCGATGGGAAGCGACCCGTCGCGCCGAGCGACGACTGAGTCGAGGTCGCAGGACGCGGGGCACGGAACGCGGGCCGCGGTACCACCCGACGCCCCGCCGGCGGTGTCACCGCTTTTATCTACAACCTTATCCGTCACCCGCCCAAACTCACGCGCATGAAGATAGTGCCGGACACGAGCGCGGTCATCGACGGTCGCGTGTCCGAGCGAGTCGACGACGGCACCTACGAGGGTGCCGACGTACTCGTCCCCGAGGCGGTCGTCAGCGAACTCGAATCGCAGGCCAACGACGGCCGTGACACGGGCTGGGAGGGCCTCTCCGAACTCCAGCGCCTCGCCGAGTTCGCCGACGACGGCGTCATCGACCTCAAGTACGTCGGCCGTCGCCCGAGTTCGGGCGAGACGAAAGGCGCCGGCGAGGGCGACATCGACGCGCTCATCCGCGACATCGCCACCGAGCGGTCGGCGACGCTCCTGACGAGCGACGTGGTGCAGGCGGAAGTGGCGAAGGCGAAGGGCGTCTCGGTCGAGTACGTCGAGGCCGCGGTCCGCGGCTCCGGCGGGCTCATCATCGAGCGCTTCTTCGACGACCAGACGATGTCGGTGCACCTCAAGACCGACACCCGTCCGAAGGCCAAACGCGGCGCGGTCGGCGAGATGCACTACCAGCCCATCGCCGACGAACCGACCGACGAGGCGACGATGAAGGAGTGGGCCGACGACATCGTCAACTCCGCCCGCGCCGCCACCGACGGTTTCGTCGAACTCTCCGAGCCGGGCATGGACATCGTCCAGTTCCGCGACTACCGCATCGCGGTCGCCCGCCCGCCGTTCGCCGACGGCATCGAAATCACCGCCGTGCGCCCCATCGTCAAGACCGAACTCGACGACTACGAGTTCGCCGACGAACTCCGCGACCGACTCGCCGAGCGCCAGCGCGGCGTCCTCATCGCCGGGTCGCCCGGTGCCGGGAAGTCCACGTTCGCGCAGGCGGTCGCCGAGTTCCTCAACGACAGCGACTACGCGGTCAAGACGATGGAGAAGCCGCGCGACCTGCAGGTCGGTCCCGACATCACCCAGTACACCGCCCTCGGCGGCGACATGGCGAAGACGGCCGACTCCCTGCTCCTCGTGCGCCCGGACTACACCATCTACGACGAGGTCAGAAAGACCGAGGACTTCTCGGTGTTCTCCGACATGCGCCTCGCGGGCGTCGGCATGGTCGGCGTCGTCCACGCCACCCGCGCCATCGACGCGCTCCAGCGGCTCGTCGGCCGCGTCGAACTCGGCATGATTCCGCAGGTCGTCGACACCGTCGTCTACATCGAAGACGGCGAGGTCCACACGGTGTACGACGTGCGCACCGAGGTGAAGGTCCCCGAGGGCCTCTTCGCGGAGGACCTCGCCCGCCCGGTCATCCAGATTCGGGACTTCGAGACCGGCACGCCGGAGTACGAGATTTACACGTTCAACCGGCAGGTCGTCACCGTCCCGCTCGGCGAGGGCGGCGAGGAGAAGGAAAGCGGCGTCTCCCGGCTGGCGAAACAGGAGATCGAACGCGAGATTCGCTCCATCGCCCGCGGCCACGTCGACGTCGACCTGAAGGGCCAGAACCGCGCGGTCGTCTACGTCGAGGAAGACGACATCTCCTACGTCATCGGGAAGGGCGGCGGGCGCATCTCGGACGTGGAAGACCGTCTCGGCATCGACATCGACGTGCGGACCCACGACGAGAAGCCCTCGTCGTCGGGACAGCACGCGGGCGCGAACGCTGGCGGACAGTCCGGCGCGTCCGGTTCCGGCGGCGGGGCCGGTGAGGGCGTCGTCGTGACGCCCGAGGTCACCTCGCGGCACGTCATCGTCCGGATGGACGGCCACGTCGGCGAGACTGTCGAGGTCCGCGCGGACGACGAATACCTGTTCACGGCGACGGTCGGCCGCGGCGGCGACATTCAGGTCTCGCGCGGCAGCGCCATCGCCGAGGAACTGGAGAACGCTATCGATAGAAAACAGCAGATTACGGTCGTTCCGGCCTAGGAGAACGGCCGAATCGTTTTCGTCGGTCGAGGCTCGACCGGATCGACACGTCGCAACAGGTCTCTTCCGACACCGACTGCGAAGCGTGCGGTGGTTCCGCGACGGTTCTGGTTACTCGGCGCAGCAGGCCTTTTCCTTGCCGCCGTCGGCTTTGGCCTGCGCCTGCTGCGGCGCGAGATCGGTCAACTGATAGAGGTTCTGTCGGGCGTCGGCGAAGTAGACGTCCTCGTCGACGATACCGATTCCCTCCAGTCGTTCGAGCGCGTAGCGAACGGTTCGCGCCGAGAGCATCGACTCTTCGACGATGCCTTTCTGGGTGAGCGGACCGTTGTATTCGAGCACTTTGAAAACAAGCTTCGCACTCGGTGGGAGGTCGTCGAGACTCTCCTCTTCTGTTCCAGCCATCGTTACGAATCGAAACGCGCTACCAGCATAAACCTTGTTGGCCCGCGACCGGCCGACAACGCTTTATCCGCGCGGCGGCGGCAGGAACGAACGCCTTTTGACGCCGGATGTCGCAGGGAAACACATGGCCACGGAAACGCAGACCGGTCTCTCCAGTCATATTCGAGGAGTGACGGTCACGACACTCGCCTGCCTCGCCGGCATCGCCGCCGCGGTGCTCTCCGGGGCTGTGGTGGGGACGAGTCCCGAGGCCGCGACCAATCAGTTGGCCGTGGGTATCCTCGGGGCATCCGTCCTCGTCCAGTTCCCGGTGCTTCGCGTCGTTGGCGTCGACGTCAACGGGTTCGGCGCGAAGGACTACATCTACGTGGTGTTCATGACCTTCGCGCTCTGGTTCATCACGTTCGCCATCCTCCTGACTTCGGGTGTTCAGATATAACGATGGCCGACGATAGTATCGCCGTCGTCGACTTAGACCGGTGTTCCCCCGACCGCTGTAGCTACGAGTGCTCGAACTTCTGTCCGCCGAACCGAACGGGCAAAGAGTGCATCACGCTCCGCGGCGAGGACGCCGAGCAGGGCGGTCCCGACCAGGTGCGTATCTCCGAGGAGATCTGCCTCGGCGAGACCTGCGGTATCTGCGTCGAGAAGTGCCCCTTCGATGCAATCGAAATCATCAATCTCCCCTCGGAGCTCGACGAGGAGCCGACCCACCGCTACGGCGAGAACGCCTTCTCGCTGTACGGGCTTCCGGTCCCCGAATCCGGCTCGGTCACGGGTATCCTCGGACCGAACGGTATCGGGAAGACCACGGCCGTCCGCGCCCTCGCGGGCGAGATGGTTCCTAACCTCGGCAACTACGACGAGGAGCCGACGTGGGAGTCCGTCCTCGACCGCTTCCGCGGGACAGAGCTCCAGAACTACGTTGAGCGGGTCCGCGACGGCGAGGTCTCCATCGCGCGCAAGCCGCAGTACGTCGACCAGATTCCCAAGCAGTTCGACGGCTCTGCCCGCGACCTCCTGGAGGCGACCGACGAGCGCGGCGCGCTCGACTCCTACATCGACCGCCTCGACATCGGTCCCGTCGTCGACAACGACATCAAGACGCTTTCCGGCGGCGAACTCCAGCGGGTCGCCCTCGCGGCGACGCTCGCCCGCGACCGCGACTTCTACTTCCTCGACGAGATTTCGCCGTACCTCGACATCGGCCAGCGCGTCACCGCTGCGCGGCTCATCCGCGAACTCGCGGAGGAAGAAGACCGCGCGGTGCTCGTGGTCGAACACGACCTCGCAATCCTCGACTTGCTCGCCGACACGCTCCACGTCGCCTACGGTGAGCCCGGGGCGTACGGTGTCATCACCGACCCCAAGTCGGTCCGAAACGGCATCAACGAGTATCTGAAAGGGTACCTCTCGAACGAGAACATGCGCATCCGTCCGGAGGCTATCACCTTCGAGGAACACGCGCCGCGCGAGACGACGAAGGCCGAACCCCTCGTCGAGTACCCCGAACTCGCCAAGTCCTACGGCGACGGCGAGTTCTCCCTCGACGTCGAGGCCGGCACCATCTACAACGGCGAAGTGCTCGGCATCGTCGGTCCCAACGGTATCGGGAAGTCGACGCTCGCACAGCTCTTCACGGGCGACCTGACGCCCGACCTTGGCGAGCTCGACTTCGCGCTCGACATCTCGTACAAGCCGCAGTACATCGAAATCGACCAGCCGATGCGGGTCGACGCGTTCCTCTCGTCTATCACCGACCAGTTCGGTTCGTCGTACTGGAACACCGAAATCGCGAATCCGCTCCAGCTCAACCGAATCATGGAGCGCAACCTCACCGACCTCTCCGGCGGTGAGCGTCAACGGGTCGCCATCGCGGCGTGCCTCTCGCAGGACGCCGACCTCTACCTGCTCGACGAGCCGTCTGCCCACCTCGACGTGGAACAGCGCGTGCAGGCCACCTCGGCCATCCGCCGCTACGCCGAGAACCACGACGCGACGGTCATGGTCATCGACCACGACATCTACATGATGGACCTGCTCGCGGACCGCCTGATGGTGTTCGACGGCGAGCCGTCCATCGAGGGCCACGCCTCGAAACCACAGGAGATGCGCGACGGCATGAACGACTTCCTGTCGGACCTCGACATCACGTTCCGCCGCGACGAGCGCACTCAGCGCCCGCGCATCAACAAGCCCGACTCGCAACTCGACCGCGAGCAGAAGCGCGCCGGCGAGTACTACTACGCCGAATAGCGACTCGGTACCCGTTCGCTCGCGTTTTCACCCCTCAGTTTCCCCGTCCTTCGCTCCCACACCTCCGGTTACACGCCGCGCCACGAGTGACCCCGATGTTACTACGGGCGTTTTCACGGTCACGCTCGAAGACGGAGGTATGACGAACGATTCCCCATCCGACGGTTCGCTCACGGACGACGCCCATCTCGGCCGGGTCGCGCTTCGCGTCGGCTCGCTCGACCGCGTCGTCCCGTTCTACCGCGACGTGGTCGGTCTCGAAGTCGAGCGCGAACGCGACGGTTCGCAAGCGATTCTCTCGGCCGGTGAGACTCCCATCGTCGTCCTCGACGAAGCCCCCGACGCCCCGGAGCGCGGCCGCCGCGAAGCCGGGCTGTTCCACCTCGCGGTTCGCGTGCCCGACCGGGGCGCGCTCGGCGACGTGCTCCTCGACG
>NZ_JAMYJY010000105.1:0-12861 GCF_024136985.1 Haloferax sp. AB510 | reverse complement strand
CGACGTCGCCGCGTTCGGTCGCGCGGAGCGTCGTGGCGGGAGCCGGCGGCGGGGCGTTCGTCGGCTACCTCCCGGGCGTTTCCGCCGGCGTCGCCGGCACGCTCGCGCTCGCGGCTCTCCCCAAAGCCGACCCAGACGAGTCGACCCGGGCCTACGTCACAGCGACGAGCGCCGCCACGACGGCGACGACGGTGTTCGCGCTGTTCGCGCTCGCCGGGTTGGGGACGCCCAGAACAGGCGCGCTCGTCGCGCTCACCGAGGCGGAACTCCCGACCGGACTCGGTCTCGCGGTGCCGGTGACGGTCGCCTCGGGGCTCTGCGGGGCGGTGTTGGTGCCGGTCGTTGGCGACCGGGCGCTTGCGCTCGTCGGGAGGCTCGACCAGCGCCGACTCGTCACCGCCGTCTGCGCCCTCCTCGTCGTTCTTTCGTGGGCGTTCGCGGGAGTCGGCGGCGTCGCCGTCCTCGTCGCCGCCGGGGCCGTCGGTCACCTCCCCATTCGGTTCGGGTGTCGGCGGGTCCACCTGATGTGTGTCCTCATGGGGCCGCTGGCGCTCGGGTGAGTCGTGTCCACGCGGGCCACGGGTTTCCCCCAGCAGAACCCGGAAAGACAACGGTTAAAAGTCGCGCGCCGGTTTATGAGCGTATGAGCGAGTCCGAACAGCGACACGCGCACCAGTGTGTGTCCTGTGGCATCAACATCGCCGGCATGAGCGCGGCGACGTTCAAGTGCCCCGACTGTGGCCAGGAGATTTCGCGTTGTTCCAAGTGCCGCAAGCAGAGCAACCTCTACGAGTGTCCCGACTGCGGATTCATGGGTCCATAATCATGGGAAAAGTAGCTGCTAAGATCAAGGTCATGCCGAACAGCCCCGAGCTCGACCTCGACAACCTCGAGGACGCGCTCGAAGACTCCCTTCCCGAGGGTGCGAAAATCAAGGGCTTCGAACGCGACGACGTCGCGTTCGGTCTCGTCGCCCTCCTGCCGACCGTCATCGTCCCCGACGACGCCGGTGGCACCGAGGCCGTCGAGGAAGCGTTCATCGAAGTCGAAGGCGTCGAGAGCGTCTCCGTCGAGAACGTCGGCCGTATCTGAACTGACGACCGACCTTTTTCGAAGTCCCGTCCCCGGAGCGACCGCGTTCGTCCGCCGTCAGCGGTGCTCCATGAAGTAGACGCCGAGGACGACGCCGAACGTGAGCCCGAGCATCACGCCGATGGCCAGGGAGTCGCCGATAACGCCCGCGACGCCGCCGAGGAGGAAGCCGATGGCCAGCCCGATACCGAACTGCTCGGCGCTGTGGCTCGACCCCTCGTGGTCGTCGGAATCGACCATCACGCGGTCTGTGGGTTCGGTGTAGCTCTGTCGCTGTACGGACTCCGCGCTCAGGGTGACTGACTCCTGGGACATACATCATTATTCATCGTGCTATTCAATAACCCTTACCCGCGTTCTCAACTTTCGGCAACGGCTGGTACGGAAAGAGGTGCGAGGGCGCGTAAGGACGAGCCGACGCGGACTTAGACGCCTCAGAACGCCGCGTCGAACGCCCGCTGGAGGTCCACCTTCATGTCGTCGATGTGTTCGATGCCGACGGAGACGCGGACCAGACCGTCGGTGAGTCCCGCTTCGAGCCGCTCCTCGCGGGGGATTGCCGCGTGGGTCATCGCCGCGGGCTGTTCGATGAGGCTCTCGACGCCGCCGAGGCTCTCGGCGAGCGTGAACACCTCGGTCTCCTCGACGACGGTCGAGGCCTGTTCGAGCGAGCCGTCGAGTTCGAACGAGAGCATCCCGCCGAAGTCGTCCATCTGTTCGGCCGCGAGGTCGTGTTGCGGGTGAGAGTCGAGGCCGGGGTAGAACACCTCGGAGACCGCCTCGTGGCCGTCGAGCCACGCAGCGAGCTCGCGGGCGTTGTCGCAGTGGCGGTCCATCCGGACCGGCAGCGTCTTCGTCCCGCGGAGGACGAGGAAGCAGTCGAACGGCGAGGGCGTCGCGCCGACGGAGTTCTGGTAGAACGCGATCTCCTCATCAAGGTCCGCGTCGTCGGTGACGAGCGCGCCGCCGACGACGTCGGAGTGGCCGCCGAGGTACTTCGTCAGCGAGTGCGAGACGATGTCCGCGCCGTGGTCGAGGGGACGCTGGAGGTACGGCGTGGCGAAGGTGTTGTCGACGGCGCAGAGCGCGTCCACCTCGTGGGCGATGTCGGCGAGCGCGCCGATGTCGTTGACGCGCATGAGGGGGTTCGTCGGCGTCTCGACCCACACGAGTTCGGTGTCGTCGCGGACGGCGTCGCGGACGGCGTCGTGGTCGGTGGTGTCGACGAAGTCGAACTCGAGGTCGTACTTCTCGTACACCTGGGTGAATATGCGGTGGGTGCCGCCGTACACGTCGTTGCCGGCGACGACATGGTCGCCCGCTTCGAGGAGGTTGAGCACGGTGTTTATCGAACCCATCCCCGAGGCAAAGGCGCGGCCGTGCGAGCCGTTTTCGAGCGCCGCGAGGTTCGATTCGAGGTCGGTTCGGGTCGGGTTCCCCGTGCGGGAGTACTCGTAGCCGCGGTGGTCACCCGGCCCGTCTTGGGCGTACGTCGAGTTCGCGTAGATGGGCGTCATGAGCGCCCCCGTCTCCTCATCGGGCTCCTGTCCCGCGTGGATGGCGCGCGTCTCGATGCGTCGCTCGTCTTCGGACATACGAGAAGCGCCGCGCCGACTCGGGTTAAGTCCGTCCCTCCCGCGCGACCACGCGGGAGACACACACGCGCGGTTCGTAACGTGCAATTTATAATGGCGACGCAAGTATTCGTTCTCACGACTATGCCGAGCTCCAACGGTCCAATGAAGGGGACGCGAGGAAAGCTCTCGAACAAGCCGCGCGAGCGCGGCACTTCGCCGCCGCAGCGCGCTATCGCGGAATTCGAGGAGGGCCAGAAGGTCCACCTCAACATCGACCCGAGCGTTCGCGAGGGTCGCTTCCACCCGCGCTTCAACGGTCTCACCGGCGAGGTCCTCGGGAAGCAGGGCCGCGCGTTCAAGGTGCAGATCAACGACGGCGGCAAAGAGAAGACGGTCATCGTCCGACCCGCTCACCTGCGCGCCCAGCAGTAAGCGATGACCATCTTCAAAGAAAAGCTCGACGAGGAGTATCTGACGACCTCCGAGGTCAAGGAACTGCTCGCCGAGGTTGAGGCGGAACGCGCCGCCGACGAAGAGCGCGAGATGCGCTACGAACTGGCCCGTGCGATAGAACACGTCAACCGGTTCGCCCACCTCGACCCCGAGGAATCTCGCGAACTCGTCGAGGAGCTCGCCGAGCTCGAGAAGGTCGACGGTCCGACCGCCATCAAAATCGCGGACCTCCTCCCGCAGTCGCGCGACGAACTCCGCGCGGTGTTCGCCCAGCAGCGCTACGCGCTCTCGGGCGACGAACTCGACGAAATCCTCAACGTCGTCGCGAAGTACGTCTGACCGCGTGACAGCGCGGCCAACTATTTAAATATCGGCTCGCCGTAACTACTGACATGACACGTACGGAGAGCGGTGACGCCGACGCCACGACCGAGTACGTCGTCGTACTCGACGTACTCCGCCACGGGCGTCAAGGAGACGACCGACGGCGCTTCGACGCGGCACCCATCGCGTACGCGCTCGGAGAGTCCGACTTCCGTCTCCTCGAGTTGACCCTCGTCGAAGACGCCGACGTGAGCATCGGCGACCGGCTCGTCGTCTCGCCGGTCGCCGACCGCGAGCTGATTCAGTCCGTCGAAGAACTCTCGTACGGCGACCTCTCGAACACGGCGACGGCCGAAGTCGACTACGTCGTCGAGGACATCGTCGAGGCCAACGAACGGCGGTTCGTGGACTTCTACAACGACGCACAGCCCATCACGCTGCGGCTCCACCAACTCAACTTGCTGCCCGGCATCGGGAAGAAGCTCCGCGACAAGATTCTCGAATCGCGCAAGCGACAGGGGCCG
Source organism: Haloferax sp. AB510 (assembly GCF_024136985.1). Taxonomy (NCBI): domain Archaea; kingdom Methanobacteriati; phylum Methanobacteriota; class Halobacteria; order Halobacteriales; family Haloferacaceae; genus Haloferax; species Haloferax sp. AB510. Next base: position 8,891 of record NZ_JAMYJY010000105.1, on the reverse strand, counting down.
TTCGAGTCGTTCGAGGACCTCGAAGAGCGCGTCTCCGGGCTCCACCGCCCGAAGGAGGTGATCGTCGAGCGCATCCTCGACGAACTCCGCGACAACGACGTGAAGTACAAGACGTTCGTCGGTCGCGACGGGCGGTAGCGGAACGGGACTTTTACCCGCTCCCGCACGATACCTCTCCCAATGACGAGCGACGGCAGCGAACAGGTCCGCGGGGCCGGCGCGCGCGACCCGGACGCCCTCATCCGACGGGCGGGCGCTCGCGGGAACCCGGACCACGACCAGCATTTCCTCGTCGACGACCGCGTCGTCGACCGAATCCCGACGTATCTCCCCGAGGACGCGGACCGCTCGCACGTCCTCGAAATCGGCGGCGGGCCGGGCGTCCTCACGGACCGACTGCTCGGCGTCGCCGACCGCGTGACCGTCGTCGAACAGGACCGGACGTTCGCCGAGCACCTGCGCCGCGAGTTCGCCGACGAGGTCGAATCCGGGCGGCTCACGGTCGTCGAGGGCGACGCGCTCGACGTCGACCTGCCCGAGTTCACCGCCTGCGTCTCGAACCTCCCGTACGGCATCTCCTCGGAGATTTCGTTCCGCCTGCTCCCCCGCGGGAAGCCGCTCGTGTTGATGTTCCAAAAGGAGTTCGGCGAGCGGATGGCCGCCGAGGCGGGCACCTCGGAGTACGGCCGCCTCTCGGTGAGCACCCAGCACTACGGCGACGTCGAGGTCTGCGAGCACGTCCCCCGCGAGGCGTTCGACCCCAAGCCCGCGGTCCAGAGCGTCATCGTCCGTATCACGCCGCGCGAACCGGACTACGAGGTCGACGACGAGGCGTTCTTCCTCGACTTCGTGAAGGCGCTTTTCACCCAGCGGCGAAAGACCATCAGAAACGGTATCCGCAACACGGCGCACATCTCCGGGCTGTCGGACCCCGAAGCGGTCGTCGAGGCGGCCGACGAAGACGTACTGCGCAAGCGCGCCGGCAACATGGAACCCGCCGAGTTCGCCGAACTCGCGGAACTCGCCGCGTCGGTCGGTCGATAACCCATGACGCTCCCCGCACTCGCCGCCGTTCTCCTCCGCCTCGCCTCGACGGGAACCCTCCTCCAGAGCGGTACGGTCCTCGACATCGCGTCGTTGTTCCCGACGTTCGAACTCCGCGTCGCCGCGAGCGTCCTCGTGACCGTCGCCGTCGTCGCCGTCTGGCGACTCGGCGCTCGGCTCCACGACAAGGAGGTAGACTTCGTTTCGATGCCGGTGTGGCACCTCTCGGTGACAGTCCTCCGACTCGTCGTCGTCGGCGGCGGCGGGGCGTTCGTCTTCACGGTCTGGTCGCTGTCGGGCGACATCGGCACGATTTCGGCACAGTACGATCTCAACAGACAGACGTTCGTCCGCATCGTCCTCTCGCTGGCGTTCGTCGTCGGCGCGTACGTCCTCACGACCGTCCTCGGCCGGTTCATCGGCGAGATTGCGAGCACGCGCCCGGAGATTTCGGACCACCAGCGCGAAATCATCTACCGCATCGCGCAGGTGACGACCTATCTGGCGACGCTCGCGGTCATCCTCGGTATCTGGCGGGCCGACCTCGGCGGCTTCCTCGTCGGCGCCGGTTTCCTCGGTATCGTGGTCGGTATGGCCGCGAGACAGACCCTCGGCGCGCTCATCGCGGGCTTCGTCATCATGTTCTCTCGGCCGTTCGAAATCGGCGACTGGGTCGAGGTCGGCGACCACGAGGGTATCGTCACCGAAATAACGGTCGTGAACACGCGCATCCAGACGTTCGACGGCGAGTTCGTGATGATTCCGAACGACGTGGTGAGTTCGGAGAGCCTCGTCAATCGCAGTCGCAAGGGTCGACTCCGCCTTGATGTCGAGGTCGGCGTCGATTACGAGACCGACCTCGACCGCGCCGCCGACGTGGCGCAGTCAGCGGTCGAAGACCTCGACGAGGTGCTGTCGGTTCCGAAGCCGCAGGTCGTCGCCAAGCAGTTCGGCGACTCGGCGGTCGTCCTCGGGGTGCGTCCGTGGATAGACCGTCCGAGCGCCCGCCGGTGGTGGCGCGCGCGGACCGCGACCATCTCGGCCGTCAGCGAGGCCTTCGCCGAGGAGGACATCACCATCCCGTTCCCGCAGCGCGAACTGTCCGAACGGAACCCCTCGCGACCGGTTCCGCTCACCGACCAGCAACCCGAAGCGAGCCCCGAAGCCGACGGCGGCGTCGAGGACGGTGAAGGCGGCGACGGCGACGCCTCGGCCGGCTCCAAGGGGGCGGACGAATGACCGACCTCGCCGAGCGCCGCGGGATGAACACCTCGGTCTACCAGCCCGCGGAGGACTCCGGACTGCTCGCGCAGGCCGCGGTCGGGCGCGTCTCGGGGCGCGTCCTCGAAGTCGGCACCGGCTCGGGCTGGGTCGCGGAGCAGCTCGCGACGAAGACCGACGCCGACGTGGTCGCGAGCGACCTCAACCCACACGCCTGTCGGCAGGCGGCCGAGCGCGCCGCCGCCCTCCGGGCCGACGGCCACCGCGGCTTCGAGGTCGTTCGCGGGAGCCTCGTCGAACCGTTTCGCGACGACGCCTTCGACGCGGTGGCGTTCAACCCGCCGTACCTCCCCGAGGACCTCGAAGCCGCGCGCGACGACTGGATGGAGGTCGCGCTCACCGGCGGCGAGGACGGCCGCGAAATCATCGACCCCTTCCTCGACACGGTCGGGCGCGTCCTCAAGCCGGGCGGCACCGTCTTCCTCCTCGTGAGTAGCTTCACCGGCTACGACGAGGTGCTTGCCCGCGCCGAGGCGAACGGCTTCGGCCACGAGGTCGTCGTCCAGGAGTCGTACCCCTACGAGACGCTCACGGTGCTCGCGTTGGAATAACCAATGCGCATATGTTGATACAGGAAATATTATACACCGTCATTTCTTAGCGAGAGGTGATGACTGAACTCGTCTCGACGACACCGGGACTGTATCCCCTCCCGGATTGGGCGAAACAGGAGCTTTCCGACCTCAAGGGTCACCAGAAACACGACCTCATCTCCGGTACCGAGGGCGCGGACATCGTGAGCGCGTACGACCGCGCTCGCGAGGAAGTCGTCTCCGAGCAGACTGACGCCGGCCTCGACCGCGTCGTCGAGGGGCAACTCCGCTGGGACGACATGCTCGCGCACCCGCTGACGGTCCACGAGAACGTCGAGACCGGCGGCATCGTCCGCTACTACGACAACAACAACTTCTACCGCGACCCGCAGGTCCGCGGCGAACTCACCTTCTCCGGCGACGTCGCGGCCGAACTCGACGCCACCGCCGACCTCCTCGGCGACGAGTCGCTGCAGGCGGTCCTCCCCGGCCCGTACTCACTTTCGGACCTCGCCACGGACGAGCACTACGGCGACGAGGCCGACTTCCTCGACGCCGTGAGCGAGTTCCTCGCGGGCGAGGTCGACGCCTTCCCCGACCACGAGACGCTGTTCCTCCTCGAACCCTCGCTCGTGTTCTCGCCGCCGGGCGAGGACGTCGACGAGCGCGTCCCCGAGGCCATTTCCGCCGTCTCCGACGCGACCGACGCCGACGTGGTCGTCCACACCTACTGGGGCGCGCTCGACGAGAAGGTCTACGCGCACCTCATGGACGCCGACGTGGACGCCATCGGCTTCGACTTCGTCGCCGGTGACCGCGACCAGACGCTCTACAACGTCAACGAGTACGGCACGAAAGACGACATCGCTCTGGGTCTCGTCGACGGCCAGAACACGCTGGTCGAAGACCCCGAGACGGTCCGCGAGCGCGTCGAGTGGACGCTCGACAACATCCAGAGCCAGACGTTCGACACCGCCTACGTGACCTCCAACACCGAACTGTTCTACCTGCCGGAGAACCGCGCGACGGAGAAGCTCGCCGCCCTCGCGGCCGCCACCGAGGACGAACTGGAGGTGGAAGCATGAGCCGCGACGCCGAGAACCGCGAGCAGTTCCGCCCCGAGAACCACGACAACGAGCACTTCCTGCTCACCACCGTCGTCGGCTCCTACCCGAAGCCCAAGTGGCTCAACCGCGCCAACGACCTCGCGGAGGACCCCGACTCCAAGTTCACGCAGGAGCACCTCCACGAGGCTCACGACGACGCTTGTCGCGTCATCACCCACGAGCACGAGCGCTCCGGCCTTGACACCGTCGTGGACGGCGAGATGCGCCGCGAGGAGATGGTCGAGTACTTCGCCCACCGCATCCCCGGCTACGAGTTCAACGGCCCGGTGAAGGTGTGGGGCCACAACTACTTCGACAAGCCTTCTGTCGTCGGCGAGGTCGAGTACGACGAGCCGTGGCTGGTCGACGAGTTCGAGTTCACGAGCGACGTGGCCTCCAAGCCCGTCAAGGTACCCATCACGGGTCCCTACACGCTCGCTAGCTGGTCGTTCAACGAGCACTACGACTCCGAGGCGGACCTCGCGTACGCGCTGGCCGACCTCGTCAACGAGGAGATCGAGAAACTCGTCGAGGCGGGCGCGACCTACATCCAGATCGACGAGCCCGCGCTGGCGACGACGCCGGACGACCACGCCATCGTCGGCGAGTGTCTCGAACGCATCGTCGCGGGAATCTCCGACGAGGTCCGCATCGGCCTCCACGTCTGTTACGGCGACTACTCCCGCATCTACCCCGAACTCAACGACTACCCTATCGACGAGTTCGACGTGGAACTCTGCAACGGCGGCTACGAGCAGATCGACGTGTTCACCGACCCCGAGTTCGAGCCGGACCTCGCGCTCGGCGTCCTCGACGTGCACACCACCGAAGTCGAGACCGTCGAAGAGATTAAAGAGAACATCAAGCAGGGCCTGAAGGTCGTCCCGCCGGAGAAGCTCACCGTCTCGCCCGACTGCGGCGTGAAGCTCCTCCCCCGCGAGGTCGCCTACCAGAAGATGGAGAACATGGTTCAGGCCGCCCGCGAGGTCGAAGCCGAACTCGACGCCGGCGAAATCGACCTCGACGCGCCCGTCCCGCAGGCCGACTGAGCGACTCGACCTGTCGTTCCCCGTTCGTTCTTTTGTAGCCGCATCGAGCACCGAGTCTCCCGACCGCGTTCTCGCTGCCGTGAGTGTCACGGCTCTCGCCACGTTAAATAAATGTTAACACACCACATGGCGTATCGTTCGATATGGGAACCGAATCAGTCGCACCGGAACGGGCGAACGTCGAACTGTGCCGCCGATACGTCGAGGAGTTCGTCAACGAGGGGGACGCGACCGCGGCCGAGGAGTTGGTCCACGAGGACGTCGTCACTCACCAGTTGGGCGTCGACGCCGACAGAGTAGGGAGGGACGCGCTGGTCGACCAGATACTCGGCTTCCGCGGGGCGGTCCCCGACTGGCACCTCGCGGTCGAAGACGTCGTTGGCGAGGGTGACCGGGTGATGATGCGACTCACGGCGCGGGGGACGCCGCAGGAGCCGTGGGGGAACCTCGTCCCGACCGGGAAGTCGTTCGAGCAGCCGGCGTTCTTCGTCTTCCACCTCGAAGACGGCCGCATCGTCGAGCAGTGGAACCTCGTGAACCTGATGGGAATCGCGCGCCAACTCGGCTTGCTCCCGCCGGGGCCGCGGGTCATCGCCAAGGTGGCGGCCCACCGTATTCGGTCACGCCTCGGCGGCGGTCGGCGACGACGCGCCTGACGACCCGCCAGTACCGGTTGCGCGAATTAGACGCGCTCGGTCTCGAACGAGCGTTCCCGAGTCGCGTCGTCTCCAACGTCGGAACCACCGAGTCCGTGGTGGCTCCCGTTTTCGACGCGCCATCCGCCGTCGGAACCGCGCACTAGCGGAAGCTCCGCGCCGACGGCGTCCGAAATCTCTTCGGGGGCCACGTCGCACGCCGCGGCGATGCGCTCGAACCGCGAGCCGCCGGTCAGCGTCTCGGGTACCGGCACCCAGACGGTCGCGGTCCGGTCGTCGGGCGTCGCGAGCGCGAGATCGAGTCGCACGCCGTCTCGGCGAGAGAACCGGGCGAGTCCGCTCGCGCCGCGCCGCCGCTCGGGGACGACGTTCGTGACGACGCCCGAATCGACGTGGTCGAGCGCGCGCAGGCCGGCCACGCGGAGTTCGACGTCGTGGATGTCGGTCGGCCCGAGGACGACCGGTCGCACGAGCGTCGAGAGCGTCGCCACCAGCCGCGTGGCCGTCCACGCCGCCACCGCGGTCGCGCCGAGCATCGCCACCGCGCCGACGACGAACAGCGCCGCGAGCGCGAGGAGTACGAGTTCCATTTCGACCATGTGACACGTTTCGCCGGGTGACGAGAAAACCGTTGTTCGCCGCGTGGTAGACGGTCAGGTCGCGGAGACGGTCGTCACCGGCCGCGGATGACCGATGGTAGAATCCCGCACACCGAACCGACGAGAACGTCCTCTCGGCGGCTGGAGCGCGGACGAGAGGGGAGACGTGGCCGTCGCTCCTCTCGGAAGAAAGCGTGAGAACCGCGAGACGAGACTTACTCGTAGAGCCAGGTCTCGTCGATGCGCTCGTAGTCGACGAGTTCGTCCTCGTCGAAGAAGAGCGCGATTTCGCGCTCGTTCGCGCCCTCGTCCTCGTGGTCGGAGCCGTGGATGACGTTCCGGCCGAGGTCGAGACCGTAGTCGCCGCGGATGGTGCCGGGAGCGGACTCTGCGGGGTCCGTCTCGCCCATCATGCCGCGGACCTGTCGCGTCGCGTCCTGTCCTTCCCAGACCATCGCGAAGACGGGACCGGACGTGATGAAGTCGACGAGACCCTCGAAGAAGGGCTTGCCCTCGTGCTCACCGTAGTGGTCGTGGGCGAGCTCCTCGTCGATCTGCATGAACTTGCCGCCGACCATCTTCAGACCGCGGTCCTCGAAGCGGGAGACGATGTCTCCGATGAGGCCGCGCTGGACGCCGTCGGGCTTGACCATCACGAAGGTGCGCTCTGCGTCGGACATCAGTTGTCCTCCGACTTGCCGCTCGCGCGGCGGCCGGCCTCCGTCCACTCGAGGTCGCGGGCCTCGCGGCCGAGGAAGTAGTTCTTCTCGGCCTTCGAGTCCTTGAAGTGGAGGATGGTGCCGTCGGTCTTGACGTACATCGTGCCCGTGCCGGGCTCGATCTCTTCACCGCTGTAGTCGCACGTGCGCTTCTCGACCATTGTTACTGCCCTCCGATGGAGTCGGCGTCACGCTGAGTCTCGCGGAGCTGGAGGATGTCGCCCTCGCGGACGGGACCCAGCACGTTTCGCGTGATGATACGGCCCTGGTTGGAGCCTTCGCGGATGCGGCACTTGACCTGCATGGCCTCGCCGTGCATCCCAGTCTTTCCAACGACTTCGATGACTTCGGCAGGCGTCGAGTCGCTGGCTTGTTCGTCCGCGCTCATGGTCGGTTATCGAAGGTCCTCGACCTTAGTCGCGATGTCCTCGACATCGTCGGACGCGTCGCCGGCGTCGACGATGGCGGCCGCGGCACTGCCGACTTCGAGGCCGGCGGCGTGGCCGATGTCGTCCTGCGTCTCGACGAAGATGAACGGAATGCCCTTCTCGTCTGCGAGTTCGGGCAGGTGCATGACGATCTCCTCGGGGGAGACGTCTTCCGCGATGAGGACGAGCTGGGCGTTGCCCCGCTCGATGGACTTGGTCGTTTCGTTGGTTCCTTTCTTCACGATACCAGTATCTCGGGCGACCTCGAGCGCCTCGACGGCGCTGTCAGCGAGGTCGGCCGGTACGTCGAAGTCTACGTAGACAGCCATTGTTGTTCACCTATATCCTGCTCGCGGGCTCGACTCCCTCGCCGGTATCACACCGGTCGGTCGGTCGCGACCGGTCAACGATTTCCCTACGGCGAGGAGGTTCATCAACCCCGGACAGGCTGTAACCACTCTTTGCTTCGGCCCCCATAAAAGCGCTTTCAAAATCGTACCGGCGTGCGACGCGTCCGCACGACCCGCGAAACACCCGATTTCTCGCCGACCGAAGCGCCCCAATCTCTCGTGTCGATTGTTCGCACGAAACACTCGTAGCCGGGTGTGAAGCCCCACCAAAACCACCGCTGTGCCGACCGGATTGCGAGTCGCTCGCACCCGACCGAAGGAAGTGAATAGTCGCGCCGGCGTATCGCACCCATGACCGAACTCGGCGACGACCCCGACGTCGAGGCGCTCGCCGCCGCCCGCCGAGAGGAGGCGCTGGCGACGAACCAGCGACGCCTCCTCGTCCTCGCCGGCGACCATGACGTCGGCATCGACGCCGCCTTCGACGCGGTCCGCGGGGCCGACGTGCCCGACGACGAGGTGACGTTCGTCACCGCCCGCGAGGGCTTTCGCTTTCACCGCGTCGAACCGAAGCGCGCCTCGTCGCTCCTCGGCACGACTCGTACGCTCGTCGTCTTCGACGCCCACGAGGAGTTCTCGGCGAACGCGCTCGGCCGCGTCGCCGGCGCTGTCGACGGCGGCGGCCTGCTCGTCCTGCTTACCCCCTCTCTCGACGACTGGCCAACCCGCCGCGACTCCTTCGACGAGCGATTGGCCGTCCCGCCGTTCACAGTCGGCGACGTGACCGGCCGCTTCCGCGGCCGACTCGTCTCGACGCTCCGAGACCACCCCGGCGTCGCCCTCGTGGACCTCGATTCGGGGACCGTCGAACGCGACGGCGCGTACCGACAGGGAATCAGTTTCGACGCCGCGCCGCCGCGGATACCGAGAGAGAAGAACCGAAGGTTCCCGCGGCGCGCCTACGAGGACTGTCTCACCGCCGACCAGTCGGACGTGCTCGCCTCCCTCGAAGCCTTGGCTGAACCGGGCACCGCCGTCGTCGTGGAGGCCGACCGCGGCCGCGGGAAGTCGAGCGCGGCGGGTCTCGCTGCCGGGAGCCTCGCCGCCGAGGGCGCGGACGTGGTCG
>NZ_JAMYJY010000104.1:0-12949 GCF_024136985.1 Haloferax sp. AB510 | reverse complement strand
CCGGTTGTCCGTCCGTCGCGGCCGACGACGAACTCGGCGGGCGCGTCCGATTCGAGCGCGGCGAGGCCGGCGGCGCGGCCGACGCTGAGGGCGAGTTCCGGCGTGACTCGCTCCGTCGCGCTCCCGCGGATACCGGCGGTGCCGAAGAGTTCCATAGTCCAGCGTTGTGGGGGTCGTACTTAGATGCTGACGGTTCGCGGGATGCGTGCGAGGCGGGCGCACGGGGCGGTCACGGCGGTCGCGGCGGGGGATAGAGCGACGGCGACCGGACCGCCGGAGGAGACGCCGAACCGACCGCCCGAGGCAGCACGCCTTTGGCGACGGACGACGAATCGGGAGCCATGAGCGAACACGGTCGAACCCGCGCGCACGTCTACGTCTCGGGACACGTACAGGGCGTCTACTACCGGGCGACGACCCGCGACACCGCCCGCGACCGCGGCGTCGACGGCTGGGTGAAGAACCTCTCGGACGGCCGCGTCGAGGCCGTCTTCGAGGGCCCCCGCGACGACGTGGAGGCGATGGTCGAGTGGTGCCACGAGGGGAGTCCGATGGCGTCCGTCGAGGACGTGGAAGTCTCCTACGAGGAGCCGAACGGCGAGACCGGCTTCCGCGTCGAGCGCTGACGAGAACCCGACAACCGGCCGATAACATCAACGAGACGGCCAAATCGTTCAAGCGGGGTTCGGGGGACCTGTCCCCATGCGCTTCCGGAACGACACGCGGGGAATCGGCGTCGCCAAACTGTTTTTCACGCTCGTCACGAGCGTCGGACTCGGCCTCTCGATGGGTACCTCGTTTCTCATCGTCCGCGGGCCGTTCCTCGGGGGGCCGTCGCTCGACCCGTTTCCGATGATGGCCGCGCTCGCGGTGTTCATCGTCGGCATCGTCGTCCTCTCGTGGGGGTCGACGCGGCTGTTCGGCGTGGGTACCGGGATGTGAGCAGGAACAGGAATGCGAGCAGGAGCGGGAATACGAACAGGGCGTGAGCGTGGACGCGACTCTCAGTCGGCGGTCGCCGCTGCGCCGGACTCGCGTTCGACGCCGCTGAGGGGAACGAGCGGGTCGTTGCCGCTGAAGCGGTCCCAGAGGACCAGCGCCGAGGGTAACACCAGTAGCGACGCGAGGAACGAGTAGACGATGCTCGCGGCGGTGAGCAGGCCGAACTGGCCGAGGACCGAGAGCACCGCGAGGACGAGCACACCGAGGCCGAAGACGGTCGTGAGCATGCTGCCCGCGAGCGCGCCGCCGGTGCCGCGGACTGTCCGGTCGAGCGCGGTTTCGAGATCGTGGTCGGCGCGCTCGTCCACGAAGCGGTGGACGACGTGGACCGAGTAGTCCACGCCGAGGCCGATAGTCAGCGCGAGCACCGTCGCAGTGAAGGCGTTGAAGGAGATGCCGGCGAGTCGCATCGTCCCGGCGACGAACGTGACCGCGACGAGGATGGGCACGAGGTTGGCGAGCGCGAGCGACGGGCGGCGTTCGAGCCACCAGTAGACGAACACGAGGAACGCGCCGGTCCCGGCCATCGAGATGGCGAGGCTCTGCACCGCGGAGTCGAGGATGAGGTCCGAGATGGCCGAGAAGACGACGACCGCGCCGGTGGCGGTGCTCGGACCGCGGAAGCGCGCGGCCACCTCGCGGGCGTCGGCGACGACCGCGTCGTCGTCCGCGTCGGCTCGCACGCGGTAGTCCACGCGCGAACTCCGGTAGTCGTCGGCGAGATACGCGCCCGCGCGGGCGGCCGAGTCGGTGGCGAACAGCGCGTCGTACACCTCGGCGAGGTTGCGGTCGGGGATGCCGTCGCCGTCCCGGTCGTGGCGGGCGACGAGCGCGGCGAACTCGGGGTTCTCTCTGGCCTCGTCCTCGATGACGGTGAGGACGCTCGTCGAGTCGGCGCGACGGTCCTCGACGATGAAGGTGTCCGGCGGGTCCTGTGCGACCCGGTCGAGCGTTTCGAGATAGGCATTGTCGGTGGGTCGGCCTTCCAGATACACCGTCACGACCCCGCTCTGGGAGGACGAAAATCGTTCTTCGAGGAACTCGATGTCGGCGACGACGCTGTAGTCGCCCGGCGCGAAGGGCTCTGGGAGGGATTTCAGGTACGCCGGGGCCTCCGCGGGCGGCAAGAAGTCCTCCTGTCCGAACTCGGTGTCCACGCCGGTGGCGTACCACATCGCCGATCCCGAGAGGACGAGCGCGACGACGAGGACGACGGCGGGGGCGCGGAGGGCGGGCGCGACGCCGACCCGGAGGATCCTCCCGAGCGAACTCCCCTCGCGGCCGAGCGGCGACTGGCTGAACGTCGGAATCGGGTAGCGCTCGCGGAGCCTGTCCACCTCGACTTTCGTCGCCGGGAGGAACACGCCGAACACGAGGAACGTGAAGACGATGCCGATGGCCGCGACGACGCCGAAGTCCCGAATCGGCGTGAGGTTGCTCACGAGGTTCGAGAGGAAGCCGATGACGGTGGTCGCGGTGACGATGAAAAACGCCACGAGGAGCTGGTCTGTCGCCTGTCGCATCGCCTCGCCGACGGCCAACCCGTCGGCGCGGTCCTCGCGGTAGCGGTTGACCGCGTGGATGCCGAAGTCGATGCCGACCGCGAGGAGTAGCGGCGGCACGGCGATCATAATCTGGTTGAACGGGATGCCCGCGAGGCCAAGGAAGCCGAACGTCCAGACGACGGCCATCCCGAGCGCGGCGGTCCCCAACAGCAGGTCCACGAGGTCGCGGTAGGCGACGACGAGGAAGACGAGGATGAAGACGACGGCCGCGGGCACGACGAGGATGAGCGAGTCGGCGATGACCGTCCCGAACTCGTCGGCGATGACGCCCGACCCGAAGACGGAGATGTCGCCGCCGACGGTGGCGACGACTCGCGCGGCGGTTCGCTGAATCGGGGTGAGCGGGCTCTCGCCACCCTGCCCCGCGCCGGTCTCGTCGGCCAGCGGAATCGAGTGGGTGACGACCGCGATTGTCGCCGACGCGCTCGCCGCGGTCGGGTTGAAGTCGTCTGCGAGGAGGCCGGTAAAGCGCTCGCTGTCGGCGTTCTCGCGGACCGCGGCGGCGACCTCACGGTCGGTCGCGCGTTCGAGCGCCGCAATCTGCTCGTCGAGGTCGTCGGCGTCGGGGTCGATTGTCTCTGCGACCACGGAGGCGGCGCTGGCGGTGCCGACGACGCGGAGGTCGTCGCGGTCCGAGAGGCGCTTTTGCGCTTCGAGCATCCGCAGGAGTTCGCGCCTCGTCAGGACGTTCGGCGCGCGCTGGATGAGTTGCGTGCTCCCGGTCCCCGCCTCGAAGCGCGGCGAGAACTCCTCGGAGACGCGCGCGAACGCCTCCTCGGCCGGCACTTCCTCGGCGAACTGCTCGGTCCCCGCCTCGGTCGAGACGGCGCTTAGCCCCGCCCCGAACACCAGCGTGAGGGCGAGAAAGACGAGGATGACGCGCCGCGAGCGGTTGACGATGCGGTGGTCGACCCAGTCGACGAACCGCTGGAACTCCAGTCGGGCCACGGCTCAGCGCCGCCCCCGCCGGCGGACGACGAGGAAACCCGCGCCGCCGACCGCCGCGAGGAGGACCGCCGCGCCGACGAGCGGGGCCGAGAGACCGAACGGGAGGCCACCACTGTCTTCGGGGGCCTCGACTCGGACGGGCACGCGGTAGGCGTCGGAGATGGTCGTCTCGCCAGCGCCGTCGTCGTAGCGGAAGTCGAGTTCGGCCGGGTAGTCCTTCTCCAGCGCGCCGCGGGCGGCCGACACGTCGAACACGAGCGTCGCCGACTCGCCGGGCGCGAGTTCGTCCACGAACGCCTCGGAGTCGGCAGACGAGAGGGGGTCTTCGAGGTATATCTTCGCGGAGATGTCGGTGAGCGTCTCGTCGCGGTCGTTGACGACCGTCACGCGGAGTTGTCCGTTCCGGCCCGGCGCGACGGTACCCTCGTCGACGGTCACGCCGAACTCGGGGGTCGCGGCGGCGACGGCGACCCGAAGGTCGATGTCGTCGCCGGTGCGCCGGTCGCCTCCGGCGTCACGGTAGGCGACCGTCGCGGTGAACTGCCGAGGGCCGGCGTCCGCGTCGTCCGAGATTCCCACATCGAACGAAAACGGGACGCGCTCTCCGGGTTCGAGGTCGCCGAGGGCGAACTCGGTCTCGGTCGCCGTCGCGCTCCCCTCGGGGAGCGAGAGCGTCACGACCGCGTTGCGCGCGAGAGTCGTTCCGTCGTTGACGACGACGCCCTCGATTCGGCCCTCGTCGCCGACGCGGAGCGTGCTCGTCACGTCCGCAACCGAAAAGGACTGCTTAGGCGAGGGGATGAACCCGGCAGCGAGGTTGGGGTACTGTCGGCGTGCGCCGTCGGGGTCCTCGTAGGCGATGGCGACGCCGAGGACGTAGCCGCGGACGGACGCCTCGGAATCGAGCGTGGCGTCGTAGACGAAGGTCCGGTTCTCGCCGGCAGGCCAGTCGACGGCGAAGCTGCTCGCGGTCTGTGCCCCGTCGAAGCTCACGTCGGCCGACTGAGCGGTCACCGCGACCACGGCGTTCCGCGCGTCGAGTTCGCCCGTGTTCTGCAGGGTCAGCGCGACCGCGCCGCTGCCGCCGACGGGGACCGACGAGTCCGCGCCGACGACGGCGAACCGCACTCGCTCTTCGATTCTGATGGGCACGTCGAGGCGGTAGACGCGGCGGTGGGCGTTGTCGAACTCGTAGAACACGTCGAGGCGGAGGTTGTACTCGCCCGCGGCGACGTTCTCGGGGGCCTCGACCCGGAAGGCGACCTCGCGGGTGTCGCTGTCGTTCATCGTGCCGACGAACAGGTCGCCGGTCCTGACGGTGAACGGCGTGCTGCGCGGGTCGAGCCTGACGCGGACGTTATCGGCGGGCTTCGCTACGTCCTCGGTGTCGACCGGGTCGTTGGCGAACACCACTCGTACCGTCGTCTCGACGCCGGGTTCGACCACCGGGTCGACCACGTAGGCGCGGAAGACGGGGACGTTGTTCGGTTCGGCTTGCTGGCCGGCGACGGGTGTCGGGAGCGCGGCAAGGACGAGCAGTACGGCGACCAAGACAGCGGTGTAACTCTTCATCGTGAGTCCCGGCGGGCGGCACCGACGGCGTCCGGGTCCGCGGTATCGGCGCGGGGGCGGCGACGGACCGACCCAACTGGTCCCTGATACGTCCCCTGCGGAGAAATACGGTGTTCGGCCTCCGCGAGACTGTCAGCCGGGTGAGAACGTTCGCGTCGTCGGTTCCGGTGACCTCACCGGTGACGACTCACGCGGTCCGGTCGACGCCGAGTTCGGCCATCGCGCGGACCACGACGTGGGCCTCTACGAGGTCGCGTTCCTCGACCATCGGGTCGTCGGCGTCGTCGATGACGGCGCGGGCCTCGGCGAGCATGCGGTCTTCCTGTTCGGTCTGGTCTGGTTCCTCGCGGGTGCTGTTCAGGAGCGCCTCGAAGTCCTCACGGATGCTGAAGTCCGCACGGGCGACGTTGCACCGAGAGAGGGGGTGCATGCCGAGGTCCAAGACCAACTCGGTGACGAGTTCCCAGTCGCTCTCGCAGAACTGGAGCGTCACGTCGCCGACGATGTCGCGCCACGCGATGGGAGCCGCGTTCTCCATGAGCGTCACCGCCCGCGGCGGGACCGCGATGCGGGCGACCGTCTTCGGGTCGTCGCAGAGACAGCAGGGCTGGTCCGTCCTGCCGGTGTACATACGCGGGGTTAGGATGGGTCGTAGATGTAGCTTCGGGCCGGAGACGCGAGGCTCGGAATCAGACGGGAACAGGGCTACAAGCCGGTTGGAGCCGACGCTCAAGGCGTTGAAACGGTCGGGTTCGAGCCCGGGGCGGGGACATCGAACCCGAGTAGAGGCAGCGGGAGGCGCGACCGACTGCGTGCTGGCACTGAATCACGCATTGGGCTGGGCTGGGTATTCTGTGGTGGCGACAGTGGTCGCGCCACTTACTCGATTGAACACTGTACATAAATATCTTCTCCTCTGAGAATACCCACTACTATTGTTGGCTATATACTAGTGTGTTTCAAGATATCACAGATAGTTATGCGTGATTGTCAAACCCAAAATCCGCCCCGAGAGCCTTCGTCGGAACGCGAATCGCCATCTCCAGTCCGGCGGCGTCCCGCGGCGGGTCGCTCGGGAGCGTTGCGAGGGGTCGCCGGGCTGCGGCCGCGAGGACGAGCGCGTCGAGCACGTCGTCGCGGGCCACGTCGCGACGGAGCGTCCGGTCCAGCGTCTCGCGGTAGGCGCGCTCGGCGTCGACCTTCGGCGCGTCCGTCGCGTCGGCGTTCGAACCGTGGTCGCCGGCTCCGTTTCTCTCCTCGCCTCCGGCGAACGCCGTCCGAAGCACGTCGAGGCGGCGAGCGCGGCCCTCGGGCATCGATTTCGAGTCCGAGAGCGGTTCGCCGGCGAAGGCGGCAAAGGCGAGTTCGGGATGGGATTCGAACACTCGGTCTCTGGCGCGCGGCGTCTCCCGGAGGACGGCGTCGACCTCGCGGATTTTGGGCACGAGGTGCCACGCCTGAATCGAGAGTCCCGCCCCGGTCCGCTCGCGGTTCGCCGCGCTGGCCGCCTCGTGGGAGTCGGCGTCGAGGACGGCGCGGACGGGGGCGAAGAAGACGGTAGCGCGCCGAGCGCCGAGCAGTTCCCGAGCCTCGCGGTCGCATGCGCGGCGGTCGGAGTCGGGCAGGCCGATAGGGATGTCCACGAGTACCCGCCCAGCGTCCCGCTCGCGGGCGAGTTTCCAGACGGCGGCGAAATCAGAGACGACCCGCACGGAGAGACCGCCCGTGTCGGCGACGGCGCACACCCAGCCCGACCGGCAGCCGTCGACGCCGATAACGGGGGAAACGCATCGCTGTGGCACGAGTCGAGTTACGCCGTCGAGCGAGAGAAAAGCTCTGGGTTCAGGAATCGAGAGCCACAGCGGTCATCTGCCGACAGGTGTCGCGCAGTTCACCGAGCGTCACGTCGATGCTCGCGTCGAGCGAGACGAGCAGTTTTACGCCGTCGTTGAGCGGTACCCTGACGATGAGTGCGTCGTCGATGGCGAACGCGACGAGCTCCGGACCCCCGATTGGGAGGTCTTCGAGCGGTTGGTCGATAGCCTCCTCGTTCGTGAGCGTCGCGACGAGCGTCTTGACGGTGTCTTCGTCGTAACGGTCGAGAAGCGACTGCTCGAAGAAGCGAACCCGCGTCTGAACCGGCTCGCACCACACGATTGCCCGGAGCGCATCTCCGTACGCTTCCTGTAGACCAGATGATAGCTCTGGCGCGGGGAACTCACCCGATTCGACGACGGTAATGTCCGCTTGTTGGTCGAGTGCGACCCGCTCGTAGGCGAGTTGGCCGAGGTCCGTCAATCCGTAGAGTCGCCCTTTCTGCTGTGACTCGGGTACCAACAGTTCGACGATGCCCCGCTCCCGCAGCTCGGAGAGCGCTCGAGACACGTGCGGCTGTGCGAGGTCGGTCTCCGCGGCGATTCGAGAGGGCAGTCCCGAACCGTGCTCCGAGAGGTACCGACACACGGCCAGTCGGTACCGGGAACTCGCGATATACCCCGCGGAATCCCACGTCTCGGTCATAAATGAGACTCTCCGCTGGTTGTTTTCATCATGATTGACACGTCCCGTACTGATATGCAATGGCAAGCGGGGTATATCTTTCGAGGGTCGGACAATACTACCATATACGTACCATATATCGGCTGAGAACGGGACGCACTCCCACTTACTTGCCCAGAGTGTGACGATTCAGTCACCGAAGACCGAACTCTTTGCGGACGTACCAACGTGGAGTGACGCCGACGTAACCGGATACCTGCACGGTTACCCGGTGACATGTATGTCAGCAAACACATATATCAGTTCGGTCTCGTACCAGGTAACGCAATGATAGTAGTACCCCCGACGACGGACCGCCACACGACCACCGACGCGACGGAGGTGCCGAGATGAGCGTCGCGCTCCAGTTCGCCGCCCCCGGCGCGGACATCGCGTTCCTCCTCGCGCGCGTCCTCTTCGGCGCGGTGCTCGCGTTCATGGGACTCAACCACTTCCTGAACCTCGACCACATGACCGGCTACGCGGAGATGAAGGGTCTGCCGGCACCCCGCCTCGGCGTCGTCGTCTCCGGCGGGATGCTCGTGTTCGGCGGTCTCGGTATCGCCCTTGGCGTCTTCCCCGCGCTCGCCGCCGGGGCCGTCGCCGTCTTTCTCGTCGTCGGAACGCCGGTGTTCCACAACTTCTGGGCGGTCCCCGAGGACCAACAGGAGTCCGAGATGACCGGCTTCCTCAAGAACGTCGTCATGCTCGGCGGCGCGCTCGTCTTCCTCGCGCTCAGCGGGACGACGTGGTCCTACGCCATCGGCCTGACGCTGTTCTGACCGCCGACGCAACTCACGACACGAACCCTGACGCGCGTTCCGACGCGACCTCGACGGACTCCCGAGGCGTCACCGCCCCACAGATTCATCGGCGTCCGAACCCACCATATACCCATTCGTGACCGACGCAATACCGGATTCGACACATCCTCGTCACCTGCCGAGTAGCCGATTCCGACCGCCCGCGGCGGGGGGTCGCTGATGGACGGCGCGCCCGACGCCTTCGGCTCCCCGTACCGCCTGCTCTCGGGGGCCGTCGTCCCGCGCCCCATCGCGTGGGTGAGCACCCGCGGCGACGACGCCGACAACCTCGCGCCGTACAGTTTCTCCACCGTCGCCAGCGTCGACCCGCCGGTGCTCGTCTTCGCGCCGGTCGGCCGCGGCCCGTCGCTGAAGGACACGCCGCGAAACGCTATCTCCCGCGGCGAGTTCGTCGTCAACGTCGTCACCCGCGACCTCGTGGAAGCGATGAACGAGACCGCCGCGACGGTCCCGCCCGGCGTGGACGAGTTCGAACACGCCGGCATCGAGAAGGCCGAGGCCGTCCGGGTCGACGCCCCCCGTGTCGCCGACGCCAAAGTCGCCTTCGAGTGCACCCTCTACGACAGCATGGAGGTCGGCTCATCGACGCTCGTCCTCGGCGAGGTCGTCCACGCGCACGTCGCCGACGAGGTGCTGACCGACGGTAAACTCGACACGAGGAAACTCGACGCGGTCGGCCGCCTGGCGGGCAACGAGTACGCGACGACCGACGACCGGTTCGAACTCGTCCGCCCGGACTAGCCCCTTCCGACGGAACCGCTCCGACGACCCGCCCGTTATCGAAAATTGATAATGGGGCGCGAAGATTTATCGCGGGATACGGAGTCTGTCGAACCAATGAGCGACGTGTCGTTGTCGAGCGTACTCTCGTTTCTCGAAACCGATGACGCCGCGACCGTCGTCGAGCGGGTCCGCGCGACCCGTGGGGAACGAACGAAACGGAGCGTCCGCGACGGGCGGACGTTCCTCTTTGCGGCCCCCGAAGGCGAGTCACAACCGACCGAGGTCGTCTGGATAGACGTGGAAGCCGCGTTCGACGCCCGGAGTGTCGAGGCGTTCGCCGAGCGCTGCGACGACCGCGGCATCGACGGGACGCTCCTGACGACCGGCGACGAAGCGCAGGCCGCGGAGACGCTCGCCCTCGCGTTCGCGACCGACGAGCAGCTCGACGAGCCCGACGAGGACGGCGACCGGGCGCTCCTCGTCGACCCCGACGAGGTCGAACGCCCCATCGACCTCGTGGCGCTTCCCGACCTCGTGGAGGCGCTCGAAGACGCCGACCTCGACGAGGACATCATCAACGAGTACCACGAGCCGCACGAACCGGAGTTCGAGGACATCGTCGACGAGATTGACGCCGAGGAAGCCCGCGCTGCGGCCGAGGCGGACGCCGCGTCGGACGCGGGGTCCGGTCGCGCGCTCGCGCTCCTCGTCGCGGCCGTGGTCATCGCGGCGGTCGCGGCGGCGTTCGTGCTGTTCGGGCCGTTCTGAACGGCGTTTGGGGTCGCTTACTCACACATTCTGTCTTCCCTGCGACCTGTCTTCCCTGCGACCCGTCTCACCCGCGAGCGCGACGCTTCGCGAGCCGCTCGATTCTGCGCAGCGCGAGCGCACAGACCGCGGCGTACGGCCCTGCGAGAACCGGCACTTCGAACGCCGCCTCGCAGCGGTCGGCCCCGACCGACTCCACGCGGTGTCCCGTCGCCGGAATCCCGGCCACGTGCCACGTCCACCGACGGGACTCGTCGTCGCACGTCTCGATGCTGAACGGCACCCAGACGCCGGCGACGCGGACCTCGCCGCGACTGCCTGCCTCGATGCGCCCGTCGACGCCGCGGACGGCCGACACGCTCGGCCCCCAGTCGGGCCAGTCGGCGACCGACACCAACACGTCCCACGCCGCCGCCGCGGGAGCCGAAATCCACCGGGAAACGACCAGTCGCCGCCCCTCAGGCGTGCGCTCCACCCGTGTTCGAGTTCGGCTCGACTCACCCCTCATATCTCCTAGTATGCTAATAAGTCGTAATATAATATCGCCGAAATCTTTATCCGCGAACCGTGGTAGCAATTACCAAGGCAACACATGAGCAACACAAGTGACCGCCCGAATGCGACGATGCGAGACGTCAGCCACACACCGCCGACAGGCGAGAGTGTCACGAACGTCTGGGAGCGAGGACACGAATCCGAGTCCACAGAATAGCCGGGCAGAACCAATCGCACGACGACGAACAGCAACGAACCACACGCATCGAATCGACCAACCAGCCAACTAATCGAACCGTAACGAACCGACCGAACAGCAACGAACCGACCGCATCGTAACGAACCACTCGCACCGAACTCGACCAACCAGCCAACCAATCGAAACGAACCCAGCGAATCAACCACGAGACAGCCAACACGATACAACGACCCACATAACCGACCGATCGACCGACTGCATCGAACTCGACCGCCTCCCGCTGGAGAGGGAGAACGTGCGTCCTTCCTGCGCACCGTTGCGACCGACTCGCGCCGGCCGTTTCGTCGGCGCGCACTCGATTTCCGACCGACTGTACCCGTCCGACCGGCTGGACTCGTTACCCGCCGGAGCCGACACCTATCGGGACGTTTAACCCCGAGTCCGACGGGCGTTCGAACATGAAGGCCACCGCCAAGGCTCACCCGATTCAGGGCCTCGTGAAGTATCACGGGATGCGAGACACGGAACGCCGGATGCCGTACCACGACAGCATCAGCGTCTGTACGGCACCGAGCCACACGAAGACGACCGTCGAGTTCCTCCCCGACGCCGACGAAGACGTCTACGTCATCGGCGGCGAGGAAGTCGAAGGGCGCGGCGCGGAGCGCATCCAAGCCGTCGTCGACCGGGTCCGCGAACTGGCCGGCTTCGACCACCGCGTCCGCCTCGAAAGCGAGAACTCCTTCCCTTCGAACATCGGGTTCGGCTCGTCGGCGTCCGGGTTCGCCGCGGCCGCGATGGCGCTCGCCGAGGCGGCCGGCCTCGACATGACGCGCCCCGAAGTCTCGACCATCGCCCGCCGCGGGTCGGCGTCCGCCGCTCGCGCCGTCACGGGCGCGGTGTCGCACCTCTACTCGGGGATGAACGACACCGACTGTCGCTCCGAGCGCATCGAGACCGACCTCGAAGACGACCTGCGCATCGTCGCCGCGCACGTCCCCGCCTACAAGGAGACCGAGCAGGCCCACGCCGAGGCCGCCGACAGCCACATGTTCCAGGCGCGGATGGCCCACATCCACGCCCAGATAGACGACATGCGCGACGCGCTGTACGACGGCGACTTCGACGCCGCCTTCGAACTCGCTGAGCACGACTCGCTGTCGCTCGCGGCGACGACGATGACCGGCCCCGCCGGCTGGGTCTACTGGCAGCCGCGCACCATCGCCGTCTTCAACGCCGTCCGCAGGCTCCGGAACGAAGAGGACGTGCCGGTCTACTTCTCGACCGACACCGGCGCGAGCGTCTACGTCAACACGACCGAGGAGCACGTCGACCGCGTCGAGGAAGCCGTCGCCGACTGCGGCGTCGAGACCGACGTGTGGGGCGTCGGCGGCCCCGCCGAAGTGCTCGACGAGTCCGAAGCGCTGTTCTGAGCGGTCGCGAACGCGCCGGCTGCACCCGCCGTCACCCTCTTTTCTCTCGCGCCCTACCCGTCAGTCATGCGTGTCCTGGTTCTCGGTACCGGGTACGCGGGCCTCACGCTCGCCCGCGACCTCGAACGCCGACTTCCCGCCGACGCCGACCTGACCGTGGTGAACGACTCCCCCCACCACCTCGTCCAACACGAAGTTCACCGCGCGATTCGGCGGCCGGCGGTCGCCGACGCGATTCAGGTCCCCCTCGACGAGGCGCTCGACCGCGCCGAGGTCGTCGTCGACCGTGTGACGGGCGTCGACCGCGACGCACGGACCGTCCAACTGGCCGAGGGCGACGCCCTCGACTACGACTACTGCGCGGTCTGTCTGGGCGCTGAGACCGCCTACCACGGCATCCCCGGTCTCGAAGCCCACTCGGTCCCGCTGAAGCGCGTCGCCGACGCCGAAACCATCCGCAAGCGGTTCCTCGACGACTGCGACGAGGGCGGCACCGTCGTCGTCGGCGGCGCGGGGCTGTCGGGCGTGCAGGTCGCCGGCGAGCTCGCCGCCCTCCGCGACGAGGAGGACGCGCACGCCGATATCGTTCTCGTCGAACAACTGGACGCCGTCGCGCCGTCGTTCGCCGAGTCGTTCCAGCGGGCGGTCCGCGACGAACTCCTCGACAGGGGCGTCGAGATTCGGACCGAGACGACCGTCGAGTCGGTGACGGGCGCGACCGTCGCGACCGACACCGGCGACATCGACTACGACCTACTCGTCTGGACGGGCGGCATCGCCGGCGACGACGCGATGGGCGGCGAGCGACCTCCCGTCAGGGCGGACCTCCGACTCGACCGGCGGACGTTCGTCGTCGGCGACGCGGCCGCGCGGTCGGACGCG
>NZ_JAMYJY010000103.1:0-12958 GCF_024136985.1 Haloferax sp. AB510 | reverse complement strand
CGCTCGATGACGGCGTCTGGTGACGCGAGCAGAAGACCGGCGACGACGGCCGCGAGCGCGAGGCCGGCGGCGAGGCGCGGACGGGGCACGGAAGCTCTGGAGTCGGTCGTCGCGCCGCGACCAAACGCTTTGTGCTTCGGAGGGCTTTAGCCCGACCCGGTTCGATTGGCTCCCGAACCGTGACCGAACCCACACGCGACGAGCGCGTCGAACTCGCGCTCGAACTCCTCGCGCATCTCGAAGCCGACGAACTCTCCCTCGCCGAGGTCGTCGACCGCATCGAGACGGTCACCACGGACCCGACGCTCACCCGCGACATCCTCGACACGGCGGAGCTTCGGGGTATCATCGAGCGGGACGGCGGCCGCGTCCGTCACAACCGCGGCGGCACGTTCGTCAGGTTCGAGAGTCAGGTCGTCCAGCGGGAGGGCGACTTCGACTGCCGCCGCTGCGGCGCGTCAATCTCCACCGGCCACTTCGTGACGTTCGAATCCGGTGAACTCGGGCCGTTCGGCTCGTCGTGTATCAGGAAAGTGCTCGGGCGGGAATAGGTGTCCGGACGGTCGTCGGCGGGCGAACTGCCGCGTTTACCGCCCGCGGCGGAGTTCTTCGATGAGCTGTTCGACCAGCTCCTGCTGGTAGCGAATCTGCTCGCTTTGGGCCTCGACGACCTCGCGGAGCGACTCGATTTCGTCGGCGAGTTCGGCGTAGTCGGCATCGACAGCACCGGCGTCGGCCGACTCGGAGTCGGCGGCCGATTCGAATCCGGAGCCCTCGAACCCGAGGTCCGCGGCGTCGGCGACGTTGCCCGACGACGATTCGGTCGACGCCGCCTCGGCGGCCTGCTTCGCCTCCGCAACCGCACCGGTCGCGGACGGGGCTTCGACTGACTGCTTGCGAGCAGTCTGTTGGCTCGGCTCGGCGGACGCGTCGCCCTCGGCACGGGTGGCGTTCGCCGGTTCGTCGGACAGTTCACCGGGATTCGCGCTCAGCGGGTCGGGGCCCGCGCCGAAGTCGGTGTTGTCGCGGTCGGCGTCGGCGGACTCGTCGTTCGCCCGCGCTTTTTCCATCTGGACGCGGAACTCTTCGAGACTGCCGACGCCGTGGTAGTCGCACAGCGCCCGCGCGAGTTTCTCGCGGACGAGCCGCGCTTCCTCGTTGGGTATCTTGAACCGCTCTTGCCGACCGTCGACGGTGAGCACGACCGTCGTGGCGACGCTCCCCGACTCGAATTCGAGGTCGGTCACGTCGGCGTAGCGGTACGACTCGTAGTCTTCGTCCCAGACCGCGCTGCCGATGTGCCGGACGACGCGGGCGTCGGTGACGACGAACGTGAGTTCGCTGAAACGGAACGTCTGGACGACGCGCTCGCCGTCTTCGTCGGTCACGCCGGCGGCCGCGAGCACGCCCTCGACGATGGGCTGGAGCGCGTCGTCGAGCCGCTTCGAGGACATCGAGAACGTCTCGCTCCCGTCGAGACCGTAGTCAAGCGAGAGCTTCGCTTTTCGTCGCCCTTCCTTGACGGACAGTCGCTCGGCGGCGTGCGAGAATTCGTCGACGGACTCGTCAGAGAGGAGGCCTTCGGCCCGATAGACGAGCGTCCGCGTCGGAGTTACAAACAGTTCGTCCTCGCCCCCGAGGTGGACGCGCGTCACCACGTCTTCCTCTCCGAGGACGGACTGGACGATCTCCGGTTGGCTCATGCGTGTGTGCACCCGGTGTTGGGACATAAATCCGCGGGTGACGACGCGAATCGAGTGGCGTGGTGACTCGCCCCGCGGTCGTCGGAGATGAGAAGCTTAAATACAACCAGCACACAACGGGAAGTTGAGCCCGGGTGGCTTAGCTGGACATAGCGCCGCACTCATAGGGTTTCACAATCGGTGCGGAACGCCTTGGAAGCCTCCGCCCCTCGCGAAGTCATGCCGGCTTCGCACCTGGGACATGCGGAGATCGTGGGTTCGGAGCCCACCCCGGGCATTCTTCGATTCGTCACACGCCGAGAGTCGTCTGTGAGTCACGACGACGACGCTTGTGTTCCCGAGAGCTATCGCTGTGAGCCGCGGCCACACGTCGAAAAAACCGAAGAGGAGTCGGTGACGCTAGTCGAGCGGGTCGTCGAGTTCGCCCATGACCGCTTCGAGGGCGTCGGTCGCGGTGAGGAGGCCGACGACCTCGCCGTCCCGCAGGACGAGCGCGAGTTCCTGGTCTTCCGCCTGGAACTGGTCGAACGCGTCGCTGACGTTCGTGTCGGCGGCGAGCGTCATCGTCGGCGTGGCGATTTCTTCGAACGAGCGCTCGCCGGCGCGGAGCGCCTCGAAGTTGTCGATAATGGAGGGCGCGTAGACGACGCCGTGGAAGTCCGTCAGCGACTCGCCGACGAGCGGAAAGCGGGTGTGCGGCGTGTTCCGAATCCGGTCGAAGTTCTCGCCGGGCGTCGCCGCCGTCGAGAGCGAGACGATGTCGTCTGTCGGAATCATGATTTCGCTGATGGAGAGTTCGTCCACGTCGAGCGCGTTGAGCACCTCGTCGCGGCGCTCTTCGGGGAGTTCGCCCTCTTGGAGGAGCGAGTCCAGACGCTCGCGGAGTTGGCCGCGGGACTCGATGACGTCGGTCTCGGTTTCGAGCCACGCGCCCGTCATCTCGATACCGAAGAGCTTGAGCGTCCACTTGGCGACCCAGTCGCCGAACTTGATGATGGGCGAGATGGCGACGTAAAACCAGTGCAGCGGCGTCGCGCCGTAGCGACAGACCATCCGAGAGCGCTCGACGCCGAGGTACGTCGGCGTCTGCTCGCCGTGGGTGAGGTGGAGGAGATTGATAATCATGTACGCGATGAGCGCACTGAATCCGATGGTTGCGAGCGTCGTGCCGGCGAACAGCGGCTCGAACAGCGGCTTGAACAGCGCCGCTAGCGCGGGTTCGGCGACGATACCGACGGCGATGCTCGACGCCGTGATTCCGACTTGGCAGGTCGTGAGATACAGTTCGAGCTCCTGGGTCATCTCCCAGGCCCGTTCGAGTCGGGAGTCGCCGTCGACGAACTCGGACTCGGTGAACTGGCGCGCGCGGGTCAGCGCGAACTCGATAGCCACGAAGAAACCGTTCGCGAGGATGAGAAGTATCCCCGCGACGAGGCGTATACCGATCTCTGTTGGGGTCATCTGTGTCGGTGTCCGGCTCGTTCGCGTTCGACCCGTTAGAAAGCATCGGCCGTCCGGACGTATATGTAGCAGATTACCGAGAGTTGCGTATTATTTACTTTGAGCTGAGGTTCTGACAACGGTGCCGGGAAAGTTAATGTCGCAGGCGACAGACGGCCGGACGATGACGGGTCGAGAACTCGACGCGCTGGACAGGAAGATACTGTACACGTTGCAGTCGGAGGCGCGCCGCACGTCGTCGACCGATATCGCCGACGAACTCGACGCCTCGGCCAGCACCGTCCGAAACCGTATCCGGCGGCTCGAAGCCGACGGGGTGCTCCGCGGCTATCACGCCGACGTTGACTACGAGCGCGCGGGCTACCAACTGTACACGCTCATCGTCTGTACAGCCCCGATTCCGGAGCGCGAGGAGTTAGCTGAGGCCGCCGCTGCGGTCCCCGGCGTCGTCGAGGTACAGGAGGTGATGACCGGCGAGCGGAACGTCATGGTCCGGGCCATCGGCGTCGACGGCGACGACCTCAGCCGAATCGGCGAGGAGTTAGACGAACTGGGGCTTCGCGTCTCCGACGAGGACCTGATTCGGAACACTCACCGCCGGCCGTACGCGAAGTTCGGGGACGGGGGTGGCGAGTGAACGCGCCGTGAGCCGACGCGCGAAGCGCCGCCGCTCGGGTCCGGTACTGGTTGGCGTTTAAGTGGACAAAATGAGTGTACGGGGCGCGACACGCCGTCTCAGTACCGAATTCGATCTCACCGATGCCCGATGGCCCAGTTCTCGAACCACCGGTACAGCTTTGACAGGTGATAACGAACTGGTAATCGCCGTTGTCAGAGACCCTCCCGTTCGCGTCGGTCTCTCGCCGACCGGACGCCCCCCACCACCACACCACCATCACCACCAGAGCGGTTCAACGCGCTCCGACAACGGGTAGACGCAGTTGCGACAGCATCGCGCGGTCGAGTCCCCCGCACTCCCGCGTGGTACGCTACGTGGTTTCATCGGACGACCTCTCCCGGTCGTTCGCTTCCGACGGCGTCCACGCCTCGGTTTTTCGTTCTCCGCCGCCCGTGACCCGTGAGCGACGGGACCACCGAAGGCGAGCGCTCGGGTCGGGGTTGACTCAGTCGAGTCGCTCGACCTGAACCAGCGCGACGGGGTCGTCCCAGCCGTAGACGGCGGGGTCGAGGTCGCCGTCGCCGACGATGCCCGCGTGCGGCGTGACGACGCCGTCTTCGGCGAGGTCAGGGTCGCTCGCGCCGGTTCCCTCGATTCCGGAGTCGATGCCGTAGAGAGCCTGTGCAGGGGGGACCATATCGCCGTACGCCTCGGTGTTGACCTCGGTTCCGGCGTCGTAGCTGGCCGCGAAGTACGACCGCGACTCGTTGACCCGCTCTGGGAGCGGGACGGTGTCGAGGCCGGCGAAGCCGTCGTTCGTGCCGATGAGCATGCTGACAAACGAGAGGTACGCGCCGCTGGCGTCGGTCTCCAGTTCGAGCGTCGCGGCCGCGGGGAACATCTCGCTCGCCGGGAGTTCGTCAGGAACGAGCGGCGTGTCGCCGACTGCGACGCCGCGAACGTCGTCGGTCTTCTCGGCCAACTCGCCGAGCGGGCCGAGGTTCCCGTTCTCGGCGACCTCCCTGATGGCGTCGCTTGCCGGGTCGCCGACGGCGAACAGTTCCACGCTAGCGCGGTGGGCGACCACCGCGGGTGGGGTGAACGGCTGGCCGGTCGTGAGGTTCGCCACCGTCACGCGGTAGGTCCGCGCGGACTGTCCGTTCCCATCAGTCCCGTTTCCGGCTGACTGGCCCGGAAGGCTCGCGCTACCCAGACAGCCGGCGAGGGCGGCCAGCGCGCCCGCGCCGGTCAGTCCGAGTACGGTTCGTCGCGTCGTCGTTTTCGTCGTGTCTCTCATTGGTCTCACGTGTGGTCGGTGCCACGACGACGAAGACGCGAGACCGGCTAAAGGCGATTTTTCGAGATTCGGGGTGACTCCGTGATGAATCGGGGTCGAGTCTGTACCAAATTCGGCTGGGACGATGAGCGAAGGGCGGGAGTCTGTCGATGAGGTCGGTCGTCACCGGACCGTCACGTAGGTCAGAAACGCCAGCGCGACGAGTTGGAGGCCGCGGAGGACCAACACGGCCTGCTGGACGTGGGGGTCCCCGGAGTAGAAGCTCTGCATGGTGAAAAAGAAGTAGAGCGCGACGGCGTTCTCCACGAGCATGACCACGGCGAACGCGAGCAGGCCGAGGACGAGCGAGGTGCGGAACGTCCGGTAGTTGCGAATCCACACGGCGGTCAGCGCCGCGAGGAAGACGATGTTCGCGCCCGAGAGGGCGCTGGCCGCCATGATTTGGGTGTCCATTGCCATGGTCAATCGAGGTGTGTCGCGATCTCTTCGAAGGTGTCGCGGTACCGTTCGAACTGGTCGGTGAGGAAGTACAGTCGCCCGTACTTGTCGCCGCCGGCCTCGACGACCCCGTGTGATTCGAGGGCGTCGAGGTGGTGTCTGATGGTCTTGTAGCCCACGTCGAGTTCGTCGGCGAGGCGGTTCGCGTTCTGCGGGCGCTCCGAGAGGACGCGAATGATGCGGACGCGGTTCTCGCCGCCGCGGGTCGCCGTGAGCAGATACCAGAGCGCCTTCTCCATCGACTGTTCGTTTGGTTGATTGGTCGAGCGCGGTAATATTCTCGCGGGTGCCGTTCGACGCGACGAGTTCGACTCGGCGACGACCGCACATGAGCGTTGTTCCAGTTCCGTACCAAATTCGGGTGGAGTCTCCGGGCGCGTCGGGTTGGTCGATGCCGCCGCACCGACAGCGTTCGCCGGTGTCCGAGGCGGAGCAGACTCGGCCTCGCCGGCGGACCGACTCGAACCGGCAGGACCCCCGGCGGCAGTAAGGGATATGTCGGTCGCGTCCTACGAAAACTCGTATGGACGACGACACCGGACGGAACGCGTGTGCCATCGAGTCCCCGAAGGGGCGGCCCTGTCCCTTCTGTGGCACGTCGATGGACCACCGCCACTGCAAGTACGTCTGCCCGGAACACGGGGTCGTCTACGACTGCAGCGACACATTCTGGTAACGAAACCTGACAGGAGACGCCCGAACTGATACCACCGCGAAGTCGGCGGGTTCTCGGGTCGATTTCACGATGGTACGAAGCGTTATGTCGGCAGAGACCTAACGAATGACCGTCCTCCCCGGTCAGCTCAGTTGGTCCCGATGACGGACGCGGTCACGCACACGAAACGATGCTCAACGAATCACAGGTCGAGGCGGGAAAAGACATCCAACAGCGGACGGGAAAGACGTTTTACTTCGCGACGCGGCTCCTCCCTGAGCGTGTCAGGCACGCCACGTACGTGTTGTACGCGTTCTTTCGGGTCGCCGACGAGGTCGTCGACGCCGAGGAGACCGCGCCGCCGGCACAACAGCGCGAGCGTCTCGAACGCCTCCGCGCCGAGGCGCTCGGCGAAGTCGAGACCGACGACCCCGTCCTGTCGGCGTTCGCCGAACTCAGAGAGCGCTACGGTATCGACCCCGCCGACGTGAACGTCTTCATCGACGCGATGGAGTCGGACATCGAGAAGGACCGCTACGAGACCTACGACGAACTTGAGACGTACATGGACGGGTCGGCCTCCGCGGTCGGTCGAATGATGACCGACGTCATGCGTCCCGACGACCCCGAGGCGGCGCTCCCGCACGCGACGGCGCTGGGACAGGCGTTCCAGATGTCGAACTTCCTGCGCGACGTGGGCGAAGACGTGGTCGAGCGCGACCGGGTGTACCTCCCGCAGACGACGCTGGACCGCCACGGCGTCGATGCCGAACAGATACTCGCCCTCGAGTTCGACGAGCGCGTCGCCGACGTGATGCGCGACGAACTCCGCCGAACGGAGTCGCTGTACCGCGACGGCGTCGCCGGCATCGAGTACCTCCCGGCGGACTGCCAGTTCCCGGTGCTCCTCTCGGCGGTGCTGTACGCCGACCACCATCGGTCGATTCGAAAGCTCGGCTACGACACCCTCACGACGACGCCCGAACTCAGCTTCGGGCGAAAGGTGACGCTCCTCGCGAAGACCGCGGCGTACTGGGCCGTCTGGCGCGACCCCGTGGCCGTGTTCAAAGCCGTCAGCGTCGTCCCGTACCCCGAGGACGACGAACTCGACGCGGAGTTCGGCCCCGGTTCGACGCCGGTCGGTCGGTCGCGGCGCAGCGGGCGCGTCTCCGGGTGGCTCCGGTCGCTGAACCGCTGGGGCTCGGACTGAGAACGGGCGATTTCTCCGCGAAACCATTTACTGGGTTGCCGACTGAGCCTACCGCATGCATCGCGTCACCCTCGACACCCGGTTAAACTGTCCGCTGGGACGGGTGACCGCCGCGCACGACGTGACGCTGACCACGCCGTACTGGAATCTCTCGCCCGAGACGGGCCGGTGCGACCTCTGGGTCGAGGCCTCGTCGCCGGGGCGCTCGCAGTTGGAAGCCGGCATTCGCGCGCTCAGAGACGCCGACGGCGTCAGCTATTTCGAACTGAAGCGGAAGCGCGGCTCGCACGCGACCGCTCACGTGGTGCTCGAAGAGACCGTCGCCATCGAAACGGTCCTCGCCAACGGCGGCGCGGTCATCGCACCTTTCCGCGACAGAGACGGCTGGGAGCGGTGGCACCTCGGGTTCGCAGACCCCCACGCCGCGGCCGCGACCCTCGACTCGCTCGACCGTCGCTACGAACTCGCCGTCGTCGAGCAGACGCCGCTCGACGACTCGGTCGCGCCCGACGTCTTCCGCCACTTCCACGAAGCCGCGACGCTCCTCGACGGCTGTGAGCGACTCACCGAGACGGAGGCCCGGGTGCTTCGAACCGCGGTCGAACACGGCTACTACGAGACGCCACGGAGCGAGTCGCTCGCCTCCCTCGGCGAGCGGTGCGGCGTCTCCGACGTGGCTATCTCGAAGACGCTCCGTCGCGCGGAGCGAAAGCTCCTCGGGGCGGCCGTCTCGGCTCTCGCCGGCCTCGACACCGACCGGCCGAACGCAGGGGGCGGCGACGGACGTTAGCATACTAACCCGTAGGTTCTCCGAGGTCGCAGGCGTCGGTTTCGGTGATGAGCGTACGCGCAGACGCATCGCGTTCGACCGGCGACCGGCCGAGACTCGTATCCGCGGAATCGACCCGAACTATCGCAATCGACGCCGCCAGGCCTCCGTCTCGCGGGCTGACGCTCCACCATGGTCGGTGAGTCGTTCCTCGCCGGTCGGTATCGGAACGCCGCCCTGTTCGTCCTCTTGGCCGCGATGTGGGGCGGAACCTACCCCGCGGTGACGTTCGGTCTGGGGTCGTTCCCGCCGATTCTGTACGCCGCGCTCCGGCTCGACCTCGGGGCGGCGCTCCTGTTGCTGTACGCGGCGTGGCGAACCGACTACTGGCGACCCCGAACGGGCCGCGATTGGACGGTTGTCGCCCTGGCCGGACTCCTGTCGCTCGCGGGCTACAGCGTCCTCCAGAACGTCGGCCAGCAGACCGTCCCGAGCGCGGTCGCGTCGGTGCTCGCGGGGCTGATTCCGATACTGACCGTCGGCTTCGCGAAGCTGTTTCTCCCGGACGAGCGGTTCGGCCCGGTCGAACTCCTCGGCGTCGCCGTCGGCTTCCTCGGGTTGGTCGTCATCACCGACCCTGACCCGTCGAACCTCCTCGGCGCGAACGCCGCGGGGCAGGCGATACTCGTGCTCGCCGCGGCGTCCTTCGCGCTCGGCGGCGTGCTCACCCAACGAATCGAGGCCGAGATGCCGTTCGCCGGCCAGACCGCGTGGGCGATGGTCGTCGGGGCCGCCGTGACCCACCTCGCCAGCGCCGCGAGTCCGACGGAGTCGCTGGCGCAGGTCGACGTATCGCTCGCGGGCCTCGCGGGGCTCGTCTATCTCGGCGTCTTCGCGAGCGCGGTCAGCTACCTGCTGTACTTCTCGCTTCTCCCCCGCCTCGGCTCGGTCGAACTCAACCTCGTCACTTACGCCACCGCCGGCTTCGGGGCGGTGTACAGTTGGCTCCTGTTCACGGAGCCCGTGACCGCGACCACGCTCCTCGGCTTCGGCATCGTCCTCCTCGGCTTCGGCCTGCTCAAGTGGAAACGGCTCGGGGCCGCCTATCGAGGCCGTCGTCGCGGTGTCGAGTCGGACTGAGAACAGAACAGCCGCCGGAGAACACCGACGCTCAGGAGCGCCACGGCAACCGCCGCGGGAGCCGCAGGAGCCGCGAGTCGAACCGGTCCGTCTTGAGCAGTCCGACACCGAACAGCGCCGCGACCGCGACGGGAATCCAGTTGCCGAACCACGCGTTGATGCCGCCCCAGAGGATGACGAAGCTCACGAGGTCGTCGAGCATGAACTCCGTGCGGTCGAGTCGCGCGAGGAGCGCCTCGCGGTCGAACGACCAGTCGAGCGCGACGACGGCGACGGTCGCGCTGACGACCCAGCCGGCGTAGTTCGAAAGCGGGACGCCGTAGAACAGCACTGCGTCGTCGGCGAGGCGGTAGTACTCCCAGAAGCCGAGCGCGACCGCGCCGGGGTCAAGCACCACGTCCATGGCGAGGACGGCCGCGATGACGACGCCGAGGCGGACGACCCCGTTGCGGGCGCGGTCGCCCAACAGGAGCAGACACAGCAGGTAGGCGTTCATCACGAGCGGGATGAAAAACACCGGCAGCCCGACCGGAACGCCGGCGACCGTCGGCCCGAGGTCGACGCCGTAGTGGAACCAGCCGTACGGCCAGCCCGTGGTGACGCCGGTGTACTCGATGGCGTAGGCGTACGCGGTGAGCGCGCCGACGCCGAGGGCGGCCCGCCGGGTCACGAGCGGGAGGACACCCACGATGAGCGGCGAGCGCATCACGAGCGTCCCGAGGAGGATGAGAAACGCGTTGAACGCGAGCGGGTCGGGGAGCCAGCCCATCGCGCTGGCGACGAGGAGCACCGCGCCGTTCAGCGGGAAGAACACCGAGATGGTAAAGCGGTTGTCGCGCACCAGTCGGTCGAGCGCCGCCTCTGCCTCACCGCGGGTGGACGGCAGCCGCGCTCGCAGGTCGCTCGCGCTCACGGACGTACCTCCGGGGACTCGCCTTTACCCATTGACGAACCTCCAGAGTGCCCCGAGGGTGATGAGCATGCCGACGGCGGTGTTGATGACGGGGTACCACCAGTACGCCCGGTCCACGTCGACGCCGGAGGTGGCGATGCCGAGGACGACGACCGGATAGGCCGCCAAGAGCGCGCCGAGTCGGAGGTCGACCGCGGCGAATGCGACGGCGGCGAGGCCCCACGTCGCGGCGCAGTACCAGTAGGTCCGGCGCTCGCCGAGGGCCGTCGCAGTCGTCCGAATACCGGCCTCGCGGTCGGGTTCGATGTCCGGAATCGCGGAGAACGTGTGCATCCCCATCGTCCAGAGCCACGCGCCCGCGACGGCGAGCATCGGGGGATTCGACCCCGAAACGGCCGCGTAGGCGGCAACGCCCGGCAGAACGTACAGGCCGTTCGAGACCGAGTCGAGAAGCGGCGTCGTCTTGAACCGAAACGGCGGGGCACTGTACTCGACGGCGAGGAAGAAGTGCGCGGCGAGCCACGGCCACGCCACCCGCGGAACGAGGGCGAACAGGCCGAGTCCGAACAGGCCACTCCCGGCGACGACGGCGGTATTTACTGGGTCGCCGCGCCAGCGGGCCTCGCGGTCGTCTTTCTTCGGGTTCGCCTCGTCCACGTCGGCGTCGAACACGTCGTTGACGCCGTAGAGGAAGACGTTCGCGGGGACGAGGAAGTACGCGAACAGGGCGACCGATTCGAGGCCGAACAGGTCGGTCGGGGCGCTCGCGGCGGCCGCGACGCCGACGACGACGGGCCCGGCGAGGTAGAGCCAGAATCGGGGGCGCGAGAGGACCGCGAGGTAGACGAGTCGGTCCCGAAGACCGCCGTCTGCCCGGGCGTCGCCCGCTCGCCCCCCGTCGTCGCCGCCTTCCCCTGCCTCGGTCTGTGCGGCCATGCCCGCGTTCACCTCGCGTCGTCGGCCATCTCCTCGGCGGTGAGTTGACCGCTGATGAGACACATCGGGACGCCGATGCCCGGCGTGGTAAACGAGCCGGTGAAGTAGAGGCCGTCGACCGCGTCGGAGCCGTGGGGCGGACGGAGCAGCGCCGTCTGGAACAGCGTGTGCGCGAGACCGAGCGCCGTGCCCTGCGTGCTGTTGTAGCGCTCCTTGAAGTCGTTCACGCAGAACGACTCCTCGACGACGATTCTGTCGCGGAGGTCGACGCCGGTGTTGTCGGCGATGTCGGCGAGGACGAGGTCGCGGTAGCGCTCGCGGAGTTCCGGCGTGTCCTCCAACCCGGCGGCGATGGGGACGAGCGCGAACAGGTTGCTGTGGCCCTCCGGCGCGACCGAGTCGTCGGTCTTCGACGGCACACAGAGGTAGTACGCGGGGTCGTCGGGCCACGCCGGGTCTTCGAATATCGTCTCGAAGTGGTCGTCCCAGTCGGTGGGCAAGACGAGCGTGTGGTGGGCGAGTTCGTCCACGTCGCCCTCGACGCCGAGATAGAGCAGGAATGCCGAGGGGGCGTACGTTCGGGAGTCCCAGTAGTCGGCGTCGTACTGACGCTTCTTCTCCGGGAGAAGCTCCTGTTCGGTGTGGGCGTAGTCGGCGTCGGAGACGACCTGGTCGCAGAGGAACTCGCGGCCGTCCTCGGTGCGGACGGCGAACCCGCCGCGGCGACCGGCGATTTCGGCCACGGGGGAGTCGGTGTGGAACTCGACGCCCAACTCCTCGGCGAGGTCGACGATGGCGTCGACGACGCCCGCGAGGCCGCCGTCGGGGTAGTAGACGCCCATGTTGAAGTCCACGTGGCTCATGAGGTTGTAGAGCGCCGGCGTGTTGTTCGGCGCGCCGCCGAGGAACACCAGCGTGTACTGCATTATCTGCTGGAGCTTCGGGTGGTCGAAGTAGTTCTCGACGTGGTCCTGCATCGAACCGACGAGCGAGAGCCCCCACGAGTACCGGAACACGTCGAGGTCGATGTAGTCGGTGAGGTCCGGGCGGTCGGTGTAGACGAAGTGCTCCATCCCGATGCGGTAGTTCCGCTCGGCCTTCCGGAGGTAGTCGTCGAGCCTGTCGCCCGCGCCGGGTTCGTACGACTCGAAGGTGGCCTTGTTGGCCGCGACGTCGGGGAGCATGTCAACCCGGTCGCCGTCCTTGAAGAAGATGCGGTAGTGCGGGTCGAGCCGGGTCAGCCCGTAGTAGTCTTCCGGTTGCTTGCCGAAGTAGGCGAAGAAGCGCTCGAACACGTCGGGCATGAGGTACCACGACGGCCCCATGTCGAACCGGAAGCCGTCGCGTTCGAGCGTGCTGGCTCGGCCGCCGAGCTGTTCGTTCTTCTCCAACAGCGTCACGTCGGCACC
Source organism: Haloferax sp. AB510 (assembly GCF_024136985.1). Lineage (NCBI taxonomy): Archaea > Methanobacteriati > Methanobacteriota > Halobacteria > Halobacteriales > Haloferacaceae > Haloferax > Haloferax sp. AB510. The sequence goes on along the minus strand of NZ_JAMYJY010000103.1, from coordinate 348 downwards.
GGCGTCCGCGAGGTAGCACGCCGTGGAGAGGCCGCCGAAGCCACCGCCGACGACGACGACTGACTCGCCGGCGAGAGAGTCGAGAGCCGAGACAGAATTCATGTCCGTTCGTAAGGACGTAGAGGACATAAATCGACTGACCGAATCGACCGCCGTCGGGGGGTAGCTTTAGGCTCGGTCCCTCCTTACGGCCCCGCATGAACGACACCACCGCGGTGGTCACAGGCGCGAGTTCCGGAATCGGCGCGGCGGTCGCGCGCGCCCTCGGTCGCGCCGGTGCGACCGTCGTCGTCTGCGCCCGCGACGGCGACGCCCTCCAGTCGGTCGTGGACGACATCGAGGCCGGCG
>NZ_JAMYJY010000102.1:0-13369 GCF_024136985.1 Haloferax sp. AB510 | reverse complement strand
CGAACGCGAGGCGTTCCGGGCGTTTCGCCGTGAGGTCGCCGCGTCGCAGGCGACGGCATCGACTCCGAATCAAGCCCCAGCGGCCGCGACGCTCGTCGGCCAGCGGAGCGGGCGGGGCGGAACCGACGCCGCACTCTCCGGCCTGCGCCGGAGCTACGAGCGGACCGTGATGTCGGTCCCGCACTACGACGAGGAGTACGGCGACTCCTTCGAGGAGAGCCTCGCCGCCGAGTTCGGCCCGGACGTTGCGACCGCGTTTCGGTCGGCGAGCGTCCTCTCGCCGCCGCTCCGGCGCACAGTCGCAGCGGCGGCCGCGTCGTCGCTGGACGAACGCGAGCAGTTCATCGAGGTCGTCGACGAGGAAGCCAAGTCGGTGGCGTCGATGCGCGGCGAGGTCGAAGCCCTCCTCGGGCGACTCGACGACCTCGACCGAACGCCGCTTTCCGAACGCGGCTTCGACGCGCTGTTGGCGCTCTACGAGGACCTCTCGTCGCTCCGCGAGCGGCTCTCGGATCTCGTCGCGGCGCGACAGGAGACGATTTGCCACCACCGGCGGGCGCTCTCCGGGCTGGTGCCGGACGTGACGGAGTTCCTCTACGCCGACCTGTCGGTCCGGTACCCGGTGCTCGCGACGCTTGCGGAGGTCGGCGCGACGTTCGACACCGCGACTCGCCGGGTCGAACGCCGCCTCGCCGCCACACCGTAGGCCGATTCTCACGGCCACAGTTATTTACCCGTTCGAAGAGACGCCGGAGTATACGATGTTCACGCGCTCGGAGGGATTCCCGTGAATCGCCTCCACCCCCGTATCCGTCTTCTCTGGGTCGCCCGAGCGGTCGTGTTCGCGCTCGTCGTCGGCGGCGTGGCGGCCGCGGCGACGCTGTTCGCGCCCGTCTCGATACCTTCGTACGTCCCCGTCGCGGTCGGCGGCGTCTTCCTCGTCGGCGGCGTCGCAATGGCCCTGCTCCGGTATCGGGCGTGGGGTTACGAGGTCCGCGACGACTCGCTGTATCTCCAGCGCGGCGTCCTCACCAAGGTCAACACCGTCGTCCCGTTCGTCCGGGTCCAACACGTCGATTCGACCCGCGGTCCGCTCGAACGGCTCGTCGGTCTCGCGTCCACCGTCGTCTACACCGCCGGTTCCCGCGGCGCTGACGTGTCGATTCCCGGGTTGACGCCGGAAGGCGCGGAGGACCTCCAAGACCGACTGAAGCGCCTCGCAATCGCGTCCGAGGGCGACGACGCGGTATGACCCGGCTGTCGCCGCTCTCGGTTCTCTACCGGGCGGTCCAGCGCAGCGCCAGCATCGTCTTCGCGCTCGCCTTCTTCGCCTTCACCGGCGGAACCGCCTTCGGCGGTTTCCTCGGCGGCCTCGGCTCCGTCGCGCTCGTTGGCGTCGCCGTGATCGCCATCGCGGGCTACGAACTCGCCTACTTCCGCCGGTTCGAATACGAACTCACGCCGGACACGCTGGACATCCGCTCGGGCGTATTCTCCCGGCGCAACCGCGAGATTCCCTACCGGCGCATCCAGAACGTCGACATCTCCCGCAACGTCGCCCAGCGACTGGTCGGCATCGCCGCCGTGAACCTCGAAACCGCCGGTGGCGGCGAGACCGAGGGCAGTCTCCGCTTCGTCAGCTACGAGGAAGCCCGCCGCATCCAGTCGGAGGTCGCCCGCCTGAAACGCGGCGACACCGACGGCGACGCGCCCGAGCCCGAACAGGAACTACTGTTCGAACTGACGCCCCGAGAGTTGGCCATCGTCGGCGCACTGTCGTTCGACCTGCGGCTGCCCGGGCTGGTCTTCGTGTTCGGGTCGACCGCCTTCCCCATCGTCGCCTCGTACGTGGACGTGCCGGTCCCCGCTGGGAGCGTCGCGGCCGCGGGCGTCGGCGTCGTCGCGCTGGGACTCCTCGTCGCGCTCGTCTCGTGGGCCGCCGGCTTCGCCTCCGCGGTGGTGAACTACTACGGCTTCCGGCTGACCCGCGTCGGCGACGAACTCCAATACGAGCGCGGCCTCCTCCAGCGCTACAACGGGTCGATTCCGATCGACAAGCTCCAGACGCTCACCGTCGAGGACAACCCGCTGAAGCGCCGGTTCGGCTACGCGACGCTCCTCGTGGAGACGGCGGGCTACGCCCCGAGTTCCGACGGGTCGAACGGGTCGGGTGGCGGCGGTCGCGGCTCCGAGGCGGCCATCCCGCTTGCGACCCGCGACCGCGTGCTCGGCCTCGTCGCCGACCTCGAAGGCGTCGAGGAGCCGACGTTCGAGAGACCGCCGACGCGCATCCGCCGGCGCTACGCCGTCCGGTACTCACTCGTCCTCGGCGTGGCAACTCTCGCGCTCTACGGGGCGAACCGGTTCCTCCCGCAGGAGATTCCGTGGTTCGTGCCGCTGGCGCTCGTCCCGGTGGCCGTCGTCGCTGGCGCGCTCCAGTGGCGGCACCGCGGCTACGCGCTCGCCGAGGACCACCTCGTCACCCGAAACGGCTTCTGGAAGCGCGAGATGCGCTTTGTCCCCTACTACCGGGTACAGACGGTCATCGAGCGGCGGACGATTTTCCAGCGCCGCTGGCGCGTCTCGACGGTCACGGCGGACACGGCCGGGAGCATCTCCCTCGTCGGCGGCGACGCGACCGCCGTGGACATCGAAGTCGCCGACGCGGCGACGCTTCGGGAGACGCTGAACGACCGCCTCCGCGAGGCGCTTTCGGCGCGCCGCGAGGCCCGACAGCAGTCCCGACAGGCTGCACTCGGCATCCGCGCCGCGGAACCGGACCGCGACGCCGACGAATCGGGCGAACCCGCAGTCGCCGACGACGAGGCCGGCGTGAGCGAGACGCCCGAGTTCGTCGAGGAGGCCGAACCCGCGGCCGCCGAGTCCGTCGAAGACGCGGCGGATGCTGAGGACGCCGAGGTTGCTGAGGACACCGACGAATTCGACGGGGAAGCGGAGGAGACGGCCGACCCCTTCATCTGGGGTGGGTCGGTCGAGTCCGGAGACGACGACGCCACCGAGTCCGACGACGACGACGCCACCGAGTCAGACGACGAAACAGGCGACGAACCGTCCGGTGACGGTCGGTGACCGGTGCGAACCCGAACCCTACCGGCGGCGGTGAAAATCGCGACGAGCGGGGAGCTATATAGACGCGCGGGTGCAACGTAACCCAATGACGCGAACAGCGCTGGAGTCGCTCTTGGCCGGAAACGCGCGGCACGTCGAGAGCCTCGGCGTCGACCACTTCGACGGCGTCCGCGAGGCGCAGTCGCCGGCGGTCGTCTCGGTGAGCTGTTCGGACTCCCGCGTCCCCGCCGACGCGGTCTGGAGCGCCGATAGGGCCGGCGAGCTGTTCACGTCGGTCAACGTCGGCAACCAGGTGTGGACCGAAGTCGACGGGCGACTCGTCGTCAACGACGCCGTCGGCTACGCGGTCTCGGCGCTCAGGACGACCGACGTGGTCGTCCTCGGCCACACGGGCTGTGGCGCGGTGACGGCCGCCTACGAGACCATCACAGACGGGAGCGTTGGGGACCTGCCCCCGGCGGTCGAAGCCGCCATCTCCCGACTCGTCCCGCTCGCCGAGGAGGCCCGCGAACTCGGCGTGTTCGACGCGGACACGCCGGGCGGCGAGGCGGTCAACCGACTCGTCGAGTACGCGGTCGTCCGGCAGGTGGAGTACCTCACCGAGAGCGACGAGGTGCCCGAGGCGACCGACTGCTGGGGCTTCGTCTACGACTTCCAGCGCGTCTACGGCGACGACGACGGCGCGGCCTACCTCGTCGCGGCCAACGGCGAGTCGGACCCCGACGCGCTCGCGGACGTGGTTCCGACGGGGTTCGAAGAGCGTGTACGGTCGATTCGGTGAACGGTGATTGGCGGGCAGTTCGAGGGGATTTGATCCGTTGGTGCTCAGGAGCCGAAATCATAAATCCGTATGGTTATTTTCTCACAGGAGGGGAATTAACCAAAATGGAAGGAGACGAACTCAGCCCAAGCGGAGATAGTCAGTCGTATAACCTGAAGGGGTATGATAAGATCAGTTTATTTATCTCTGTAGTTTTATATTTTGGTTCAGAACTAAACATAATTCCATTCCAAACGGCCGTCCTTTCGTTTCTTTTTGTTATTATATTATATTTGGTTCTGGATGGCTAAATATGTACCATACACTCTATTATTTAAATTAGGACGACCCGCCGCTCTCCCTCAGTCGTCCCGAGCGTCGTCGATGACGGTCGAGAACTCGCGGGCCGTCTCGGTGATGGCCTCGAAGTCGCCGTTTTCGATGGCTTCGCCGTCCATGAGCGCGCCGCCCGCGCCGACGACGACCGCGCCGGCCTCGATGTAGTCCGCGGCGTTGTCGAGGCCGACGCCGCCGGTCGGCATCATCGGAATCTGCGGGAGCGGCCCCTTCATGCTCTTGAGGTGGCCGGGGCCGAGCGACGACGCGGGGAACACCTTCACGAGGTCAGCGCCCGCCGAGTACGCATCGGTCGCCTCGGTCGGGGTCATGATACCCGGCGCGACGAGCGTCCCGTAGCGGTTGCAGGTCTCGACAACGCCCTCGTCGAAGTTCGGCCCGACGACGAACTCCGCGCCGGCCTGAATGGCCGCGTTGGCGGTCGGTGCGTCGAGGACGGTGCCGGCGCCGACGATTGCCTCGCGGTCCGAGAAGGACGCCGACACCTCGCGGATGAGGTCCATCGCGTCGGGGTTGTCGGCCGTGATTTCGTAGGCGGTGACGCCGCCCTCGTGGAGCGCGTCGGCCACGTCGATGATAGTGTCCGCGTCCGCGCCGCGCATCACCGCGACGACGCCGCTGTCGGCGAGTCGTTGCATGTCCTCGTGTACGTCGAGTGCGACCATTGCTGTCTCGACGTTTACTACAGATAGTATTAAATTGGGGGCCTCGCGGCATCGTTTCGCTCGCGACCCGCGGCCGCCGCCACCGACCGGGTCGCCGCCCGTGACAGTCGTGTTGGCTGTCACCACGCGACACGCTCAAATTCGCTGGGCGCTAACCCGAGGTAAGCGACGCCCCGGCGGTATGTGCCGCCCCGTCGCACCACCATGCCAACGTATCCCGATTTCGAAGCGCTGTACCGCGACGTCATCCCCTCGGTCGTCTCCGTCTACGTCGGCGGCCGCCGCCAGCCCGGCGGGGCGGGGAGCGCCTTCGTCTACGACGACCGGCATCTCGTCACCAACGAGCACGTCTCGCGGCTCGCCGACGCCGCAGACGCCGGCCGGGTCGAACTCCGCTTTGCCGACGGGTCGTGGCGCGTCGGCGAGGTTGTGGGCGCGGACGCCTACACTGACCTCGCCGTCGTCGCCGTCGACGACCTGCCCGAAGACGCCGTGGCGCTTCCGCTCGCGGCCGAGAACCCCGCGCCGGGTCGCTCGGTCGCCGCACTCGGCAACCCGTTGGGCCTCGACGGCTCTATCTCGGCGGGTATCGTCTCCGGGTCGAATCGGTCGCTCCCCACCTCGAACGGCTTTGCCATCCCTGACGTGGTCCAAACGGACGCGCCCATCAACCCCGGGAACTCGGGTGGGCCGCTCGTTGGATTCGCCGCCGAGGAACCCGACGGCGATGACGCCAGATTCGCCTACGAGGTCGTCGGCGTCAACCGCGCTAAACAGGGCGACAACATCGGCTTCGCCATCTCGCCCGTCATCGCCAACCGCATCCTTCCGGCGCTCGTCGCCGACGGCCGCTATCGCCACTCGTACCTCCGGGCGCGCACCCTCGACGTGACGCCGACCGTCGCCGAGGTGAACGGCCTCGACGCGCCCCACGGCGTCCTCGTCGTCGACGCCGCCGGTACCGACGGCGACGAGGGATTCCTCCACGGCTGTCGCGGGACTGCCGACTACCGCGGCACGGAAGTCCCCGTCGGCGGCGACGTGCTCGTCGCAATCGAGGGCAACCCGGTCCGCACCCACGAGGAACTGATGCGCTACCTCATCACCGAAACGCGCCCCGGCGAACCGGTCGCCGTCGGCATCGTCCGCGAGGGCGACCCGCTGACGCTCGTCGTCGAACTCGACGAGCGCCCCGCCGTCGACCGCGACGACCGGACTGGCGGGGACGGCGGCAGTCGCATCCCCGTGGAGTAAGCGGACCGCAGCCGGACGAGAGAATAGAATTTTGACAGTTCCGGACGAACGTACGACTGTGCCTCCCACATCTACGACGCCGGCCGACGGCGGCTCGAACGTCGTCCCGCCGGACAAATCGCTGTTCGCCGAAATCGCGCCGCTACGGCTCGCCGTCGGCGTCGTCTTCTGTGCGTTCGCCGTCGGCGCGGTCGCGCTCGGCTGGCTCCCGCCGATGAGTGCCGACGTGATCGGCATCGCGCTCCTCTGTGTCGTCTTCCTCGCCGGGGGGTTCGTCCCGTTCAACGAGACGCTCGCGTTCTACGTCGCGCAGGCCGCCGCGTTCCTCGTCTGGGGCGCGCTCCGGTTGGCGGTCGACGGCTTCGACGTGATTCCGCTCCTCTTGGGCGCGGCCGGGGCCGTCGGCCTCGCGATCTACGGTCGGCGGGCGCTCCGCGACGGGCTCAGAGCGTTGGTCTGAGCCGGATTCGACCTCCGGGGTTCGACTCACTCCCTAACCGTCAACACCGGCACGTCGGCGAGCCTGACGACCCGTTCCGTTGTGCTCCCGAGAATCGCGTGTTCGAGCCCGGTCCGCCCGTGGGTCGCCATCACCACGAGGTCCGTATCGCCCTCGTCGACCGCGTCGAGAATCTCCCGGTAGGGCACGCCGATCCGGACCGTCGTCTCACAGGGGACGCCCGCGTCCGCGGCGAGCGACGCGACCTCCTCGACCGCCATCTCGGCGGCGTCGCGGAGGCTCGCGCGAACTCGCTCGACCGGCACGTCGGCGGCCGTCCACAGACCGAGGTCGTCGACGTCGATGACCGAGAGGACTCGAATCGACGCCCCGTAGGCACTCGCGAGGTCGATAGCACGACGGGCCGCCGCGAGGGAACGGGCGCTGCCGTCGGTTGGGACGAGAACGGTGTCGTACATGTCACTCTATTGGTGTTCAGGAGGTATCGCTTTTCGCCTCAGTAGCGCGGCCGCCGAGCCGACGCGGTCGCTCAGCGGGTCGGAAATCGGAGAATGGAGGTCAGCGGAGCCGGTCCGAGCCGGTCGGTGCGAACGCTCAGACGCGGGTTCGGGGCCGGGGAACGACCCGCCGGACGCCCGCGGCGGCCGCGACGAGCAGGCCGCCGAAGAGGACGGACACGAAGAGTTCCGGCGCGACGGTCAGGCCGTCGATACCGCCGAACGTTGCGAACAGCGCGTAGCCGGCGACCGCCGTGAGGACGATGCCGATGACGACCGCGAGGCCGATGCCGGCCTTCATCAAGTCGAGGTTGCTCATGGTCGCTTGGACTTACGCGGGGCTACCGAATATAAACGGAGACTGCTTCCCAGCGGCCGGGAAACTATCCGAGCGTTTCCCACGCTATCGTGGGGGTTTTATGGCGATACGGCGGTCGTCGCGTGGCGGCACTCGCGATGATGATGCGGAAGATAAGGCGTCGAAACGGCGTTCGAGCCGTCGGCTACGCCGCCGACTCCGACCCCTCGCCGTAGAGCCCGTACAGCACGAACAGCAGGGCGAGAAAGAGGAACTCGATGACAGCCACGGCGATAAGCGGGAGCTCCACGTTGAAGAAGCCCGCCACCGTGCGCAGTTCGATGGCGACGGGGACGCTGAACGCGATGAGGATGAGCGCCCGCGCCTTCGTGAGCTTCACGCGACGACCCCCCAGAGGGTGTTGAACGCGCTCGTGACTGTCGTCAACACGAGATCGAAGCCGGCCGAGACCGTCGCCGGAACGGGCAGGCCGCCGCCGAACAGCCCGCCGCCGTTCTGGATGATGCCGGCCAACGGGAGCGTGTACGCGAGCACGACGAGCACCGCCGCGATACCGGTCCACATCGCGAGGTTGTCGAGGATGCGCGGACTCCCTTCGGGGCCCGAAAGCGGCTCGGGCAGGTAGGAGTCGACCGGGCGGTCGGACTCCTCTCCGAGCGAGGTCAGGAGGATGTTGAACAGGAACAGCACCACCGACAGGAACAGGAGCGTCCCGCCGAGGGCAATCTGCACCCGAAGCTCGAAGATGCTCCCGATGGGCGTCAGGAACTCGAAGTTCTGGTACTGCGGTTCGGCGGTGCGCCGCGGGATGCCGGCGAGGCCGGCGCGGTGCATCGCGTTCGACATGAACACCATGCCGACGAACCACATGATGACCTGCAGGAGGCCGATGGGGCGACTGTAGAGCTTCGTGCCCGTGACCTGCGGGACGAGCCAGTACGACCCGGCCATCATCGTCAGCGCGACGGCCGTGCCGACGGTGAGGTGGAAGTGGCCCGGCACCCACAGCGTGTTGTGGATGAGGTAGTTGATGTTCATCCCGGCGTTGATCATGCCGGAGAAGCCGCCGGCGGCGAACATCGCACCCGCGAGGGCCATGCCGGTGAACGCGGGGTCGCGCCACGGGAGCGCGCCCAGCCAGCGGAGGTAGCCCTCACCGCCGCGCTGGCGCGCGCCGTGTTCGACGCTGGCGACGACCGTGAAGGCCGTAAGGAGCGACGGGAGGAGCAGGAACATCGTGTTCGTCATGGCGATGAACTTGAAGCCCTCCGCGATGCCCGGGTCGAGGTACTGGTGGTGAATCCCGACGGGCGTCGAAAGCAGGAGGAACAGGACGAACACCACGCGTGCGAGTGGGTCGCTGAAGAGGCGACCGCCCGCGAGTTTGGGGAGCACGGTGTACCAAAGCAGGTACGCCGGCATCAGCCAGAAGTAGACGATTGGGTGGCCGAAGTACCAAAAGAGCGTCCGCGTCAGAAGCGGGTTGACGCTCTCGATGAGGCCGAGCGACCACGGGATGAGGAAGAACACCACCGAGACGGCGACGCCGAGGGTGGAGATGTACCACATAATCATGGTCGTGAGGACCATGAACGTCTGGAGCGGGATGCGCTCGTCCGGGTGGTTCTGCCGCCACGCGCGGTAGGAGAGGAACCAGTCCGCGCCGGCGAGCCACGTGCCGACGATGAACATCGCGAGTCCGATGTAGAATATCGGGTGGGCTTGGAGCGGCGCGTAGAACGTGAACAGCACGTCCGCGCTCATGCCGAGGTTCGGGACGAGGCCACCGAGAATGGCGACGGTAGCCAGAACCGTGCCCGTCGTCATCAGGCCGACCCACGCCCACGAGAACAGCGCGCTCTCGGCGGGCCGGTCGAGGCTTCTGGCGACCGCCCAGTGGAACACCCCACAGAGGAAGAAGATGGTGAAGACGATGGCGAGCAGCACGCCGTGGCCCGTCAGCAACGTGTAGTAGTCCGCGGAGTCGATGACGCGGAGGACGTTCGTCCGGTGGAGCGCCTGAATGAGCCCGAAGAAGGCGCCGATGCCGAGCGAAACGAACGCGATGAGGAAACTCGCCTTGATAATCGCCGCCTCGTCGGGGAACGTATCGACGAACTCGCTGCCGCCGGATTCGGTCGCCATCAGTTCTCAGCCTCCCCTTGTGCCTGCTGTTGTTCGTACCAACTGTCGAATGCTTCCTGTTCCATAACCACAATCTTCCCTTCCATCACGTGGTGGCCGGAGCCACAGTACTCGTTGCACAGCATCCCGTACTCGCCCGGTTCGCCGAACTCGACGGTGAACTCCGCGACCTGCCCGGGGATGGCCATCGTGTTCGCGTTCGTGCCGACGACTTCGAAGCCGTGGATGACGTCGGCGGCGGTCACGTGGAACGTGACCGTGCTGCCGGCGGGAACCCGGAGCGGTTCGGTCGTGCCGGGTTCGAAGACGAACTGGCGAGCGACGACGTACACGTCGTAGCTGTTCTCACCGTTCCGTTCGATGCCGGGGTCGCCGAACTTCGGGTGCTGGTCGAGCGTCGCCGGGTCGACCGTGCCGCCCTTGTCGTCTATCATGTCGATACCCGCGCCGGCGGCCCCGTAGGTAATCGTCCCGATGAACCCGACGATGAGGACGAGCGCCAGCGCCAACCAGAGTTTCTCGTAGGCGTGTATCTCCATCTATCCCACCACCGTGAGACCCCGTCCGAGGAACTCGACGAAGTACATGAACACCCACATGCCGATGAGAATCGCCATGTAGATGAGGACGAGCACGAGCGTCCCGACCGGGTCGAAATCGTCGTGTCCGAGTTCGCGAACGATGCCGTCGTCGGCCGTCCCGACGATGGAGTCGACCGGGGGGTCTGCCTGCCCGGAATCACCTTGGGAATCCGCGTTTGCTGGCACGCCTCCGTCGGTGGAAACGCGCGCGGCAGAGGACGCGGCTCCCTCTGCTGTCGAATCAACGGCCATACCCGGTCATGAGGAATAACGGGACTTTAACGCAACACCCCATTCCAACGCGGTGGGAATAGGCGAAATCAGAAACACCGTGGTCGCGAATGGACCGGTATGGAACTCACGCCACGACGCGCCGGAACCGTCGCACTGCTCGCGCTCTTGCCAGCGGTCATCTTCGGCGTGACGAAAAACCCCCTCGCGGGCGTCGTCACGGCCGTCAACGTGCTTCTCATCTCCGCAGTCATCTACTTCCTCATGAGCCCGACCGAGGGCGGACACGGCCACGACGGCGACGCCGACCCCGAGACCGACGGCGAACACGCCGCGTGAGATGGACGGCGGCATCTCGCTCGGACTGCCGGCCGCGACGCCCGAGGCCGTCGCGTTTCTCCTCGTCGGCCTCTTCGGCGGGGCGCACTGTCTCGGGATGTGCGGCCCGCTCGTCAGCGTCTACGCCGACCGCCTCGCCGACCGCGAGGGCGTCGATAGCCGGTCGCTCACCGTCCGACAGGTCCGCCAACACGCCCTGTTCAACGTCGGGCGGGCGCTGAGCTACGCGGCCATCGGTGCCACCTTCGCCCTCGTCGGCGGCCTGTTTTTCGACGCGTTCGACTCGGTAGCCGCCGTCGGGAGCGGCGTCCGCGCGACGACCGGCCTGCTCGTCGGGGCCGCCATCATCCTCACCGGCGTCGGCTACCTCGTCGGCCAGTCGGCCGCCATCGACCGATTCACACCGACCGCGGTCACGCGCCTGTTCGGCCGCGTCAGCGGGTGGGCGACCGCCCGCGTAGACAGACTCGTCGGCGGGCCGCGAATCCTCGGTCTCGGAGCGATTCACGGCCTGCTCCCGTGTCCAATCATCTACCCGGCGTACCTCTACGCCTTCTCGACGGGCGAACCGCTCCGGGCCGCCGCCCTACTCGGCCTGCTCGGCCTCGGGACGATTCCGACGCTGTTCCTCTACGGGACGCTTCTGGGCCGCGTCTCGGCGCGCCGGCGGGCGACGCTCCACCGAGCGCTCGGGGCGGCGTTTCTCGTCCTCGGCTACATCCCGCTGTCGCACGGGCTGATGCTTCTGGGCGTGTCGGTCCCGCACCTTCACGTGCCCTTCTACCAACCGTTGTGATGATGTCGACGACGACGCGGTCACGCGGGTCGGCCGGCGGCGGAAGCGACGCCGGAAATGACGACGAGGGCTGTGACCTCTGTGGCCTGCCGACGCCGACGCCGCCCGTCACCGACGACGAGGTGGACGGCGAGTTCTGCTGTCGCGGCTGTCTCGAAATCACCCGCGTGCTCGGCGACGCGGCGAGCGCCGACCCCGAGACGGTCGAGCGCGAACTCGCAGGCGAGGCCGACGAGGTGCCCGACGACGCCGAGCGGACGTACATGGCTGTCGACGGGATGCACTGCGCCACCTGCGAGGCGTTCGTCTCGGGCACCGCCCGCACCTGCGAGGGCGTCTACGCCGCGGAGGCGAGTTACGCCAACGACATGGTCCGCGTCACCTACGACCCGGAGACCGCCGATTTGGACGGACTGTCGGGGACGCTGGCCCGCTACGGCTACGGCACGCGCGACCCCGAGGAGCGCGAGGCGGCCGAGCGCTCCGACAATCAGGTCGCGCGGTTCGTCATCGGCGGCGGCGTCTTCGGCATGATGGTGATGCTGTGGTACGTCCTGTTTCTGTACCCGACCTACGTCGGCTTCCAACCGGTCGTCGAACTCGGGGTGTTCGACGGCATCTACATCCTCGGCAACATCTGGGTGATGACCTCCATCGTCCTGTTCTACACCGGCTTTCCCATCCTCCGCGGGGCGCTCGTCAGCCTCCGCGCCGGTCAGCCGAACATGGACCTGCTCGTCTCGCTGGCGGCGACGAGCGCCTACGTCTACTCGACAGCGGCCGTCCTCGTCGGCGAGACCCACGTCTACTTCGACGTGACCGTCGCCATCATCCTCGTCGTCACGCTCGGCAACTACTACGAGGACCGCATCAAGCGGAAGGCCGCCGGGATGCTCTCGGACCTCGCGGCCTCGCGGGTCTCCGAGGCCCGCCGCAGAGTCGCGGGGGACGCTGAGGGTGCCGGTGACACCGCCGTCGAGATGGTCGCGCTCGACGCGCTCGAACCGGGCGACCTCGTGGAGGTCCGGCCGGGCGAGCGCATTCCCGTCGACGGGACAGTCCGCGAGGGGCCGCCGCGGTCGACGAGGCGCTCGTGACCGGCGAGTCGATGCCGCGGACGAAGCGCCCCGGCGACGACGTGCTTGGCGGGACCGTCGTCACCGACCGCCCACTCGTCGTCGCGGTCGGCGAGGACGCGACGAGCACGCTCGACCGGCTGGTCGAACTGCTCTGGGACATCCAGAGCGCCCGCTCGGGCGTCCAGCGCCTCGCCGACAAACTGGCGACCATCTTCGTCCCGACGGTGCTCGTCCTCGCCGCCGTCGCCTTCGGCTGGACGCTCGTCCGCGGCGGCACGCCGACCGACGCGCTCCTCATCGGCCTCACGGTCCTCATCGTCTCGTGTCCCTGTGCGCTCGGCCTCGCGACGCCGCTGGCGGTCGCCTCGGGCATCAAGGAGGCCGCGAGTCGGGGCATCGTCATCGCCTCCGAGGCCGTCTTCGAGGCCGTCCCCGACGTGGACGTGGTCGTCTTCGACAAGACCGGGACGCTCACCGACGGCGACATGGCGGTCCTCCGGGTCGTCGGCGACAGCGGAACCGCCGCCCTCGCCGCGGCCGCCGCGCTGGAACGCTTCTCCGCGCACCCGCTCGCGACCGCCGTCGTGGAGACGGCCGAAGACCGAATCGAGGCGGCGGACGCGAACGCGTCGATTCCCGATGTTTCGGCCGACGACGTGACCGTCCACGACCGCGGCGTCTCCGGCCGAGTCGACGGCGAGCGCGTCGTCGTCGGCCATCCCTCGCTCCTCCGCGACGAGGGCGTGACGCTCGCACCGGGCCACGAGGCCGCGGTCGAAGCCGCCCGCGACGAGGG
>NZ_JAMYJY010000101.1:0-13501 GCF_024136985.1 Haloferax sp. AB510 | reverse complement strand
CCATCGTCGTCTCGGTCGGCCCGCGCGGTCCGACGGGCTACCGCGGCGCGCTGGCTCGCACCTTCGTCGTCGACCCCGACGGCGGGTGGGAGCGCCGGGCGCACGTCGCCTGCGACGCCGCCAGAAAAGTCAGTCTGGTCGAAGCGGACCCCGGCGACGACGCCGGCTTCCTCGGGAGCGAACTGCGCGCTGAGACCGCTGCGTTCGGCTTCTCGATGGCCGACGAGGTGACGAGAGACGTGGGCGGCGGCATCGGCCTCGCGGCCCGCGAAGACCCGCCGCTCGACGGCGACCGAGAACTCGTCGCCGGCAACGTCCTGCGAGTCCGGTCCGCTGTCACGCACGCGGACCACGGACGGGTCGAACTGACCGACGTGCTGGTCGTCGGCGAAGACGGGCCGCGACTGGTCGGCGACGCGCCGGCCGGTCTCGACCCGAGTCGCTGGTAGTTATTCGTCTTCGTCCGGCTCTTTCGCGACGCCGCCGATGACTTTCTCGGCCGCGAGCGAGGGGATGTCCTGCGGCATGGTGAGGAACTTCGGGAGTGCGACCATGAGCACCGCGAGAAGGAGCATCGCGCCGCCGAAGACGGTCTGACCGTCGGCGAGGAGCGTGAGTCCGAAGCCGCCGACGGGGATGGCGAAGATGAGGGTCGCCGCGAGACCGACCATCTCCAAGATTCCGAGTCGCATCGCCCGTGGCTACACCACGGGCGAGTAAAAGCGTCGCGACCGACAAGCGGGCGCGGCTCGCGGTCGCTCGCTCGCCGGAAGCCACCGACCCGTCGATGCGACCGACAGTCACGCGGGGTAGCATTAAGCCGTCTCCGAATCGACTGCCCGCATGGTCGCCGTCACGTCCGGGATGCTCGTCGTTTTCGCGCTCGTCGTCGTCACGATGGCGCTGTTCGTGACGGAGGCGGCCCCGCCGGACGTGACGGCAATCGGCGTCATCGTCGCGCTCGTCGTCCTCGAACCGTGGACGGGAGTCGACCTCCAGACGGGGCTGTCGGGGTTTTCGAGCGCCGCGACCATCACCATCCTCTCGATGTACGCCCTCAGCGAGGGGGTTCGACAGACCGGCGCGATTCGCGTCCTCGGCGACGCGGTCGCCTCGTTCACGAACGGGAGCGAGAACCGACTGCTCGCCGCGGTCGTCGGGCTCACCGGTCCCATCGCGGGCGTCGTCAACAACACGCCCGTCGTGGCCGTGTTCGTCCCGATGGTTTCGGACCTCGCCGACCAGGCGAACGTCTCGCCGTCGAAGCTCCTCATCCCGCTCTCGTACGCCTCGATGCTCGGCGGCACGCTCACGCTCGTCGGGACGGCGACGAACCTCGTCGCCAGCGAGGCCTACGCCGAGGCGACCGGTCTGCCGCCGTTTTCGATGTTCACGTTCACCCCCCTCGGCGCGGTGGTGTTCGTCGTCGGCGCGGGCTACCTGCTGACGGTCGCGCCGCGACTCCTGCCCGAGCGAATCGAGCCCGGGAACCGAACCGGCAACTACGGCGTCGAGCCGTTTCTCGCCCGGGTGCTGGTTCCCGCGCGGTCGCCGCTCGTCGGCATCCCCGCGGGCGAGGTCTCGGACGACACCTACCGCGACCTCAACGTGGACATCCTCGACGTGCTCCGCGGCGGCGAACATTTCATCGCCGCCGACTCCGACCGCGAGGTCGAGGCGCGGGACATCCTGACCATCCGAGGCGACCCCGCGACGATTCGGCGCTTCTGCGACCTGGCGGACCTTCGGTTCCTCCCACGCGCGTCGATCACCGACGCCGAACTCGACCGCCCCGACCGCGTGGCGCTCGTGGAACTCGTCGTCCCCCGCGAGTCCGGCCTCGTCGGCGAGACCATCGGCGGTGCGCGACTCCGCGAGCGGTACGACGCGACGGTGCTCGCGGTCCGCCGGCGCGGCGGCGACCTCATCCGCGAGCACTTCCGGGACGTGGACCTCCGCGCCGGCGACTCGCTGCTCCTCCAGACGACGAACGAGACGGCCCGGTACCTCCGCGACAGCGGCGACTTCATCGTGACGAGCGAGGTCGCAGACGAGTTCATCGAAGACAACGGCGGGCTGTCGCCCACGGCGTTCCGCGCGTTCGCCGTCGTCGCGGCGGTCATCGGACTGGCCGCGCTCGGCGTCGTCCCCATCGCGATCGCCGCACTCGGCGGCGTCGCCACGATGGTCTCGCTCGGCTGTCTGTCGGCGAGCGACGCCTACGACGCGGTGAGTTGGAACGTCATCTTCCTCCTCGCGGGCGTCATCCCGCTGGGGCGGGCGCTCCAACTGACCGGCGGCGTCGCACTCCTCTCGGACCTCGTCGGCGTCGCCGCGACCTATCTGCCCGTCGTCGCCGTCGTCGCCGCGTTCTACCTGCTCACGGGGCTGTTGGCGAACGTCATCACGCCGGTCGCCAGCGTCGTCCTCCTGTTGCCGGTCGCCATCGACACCGCGTACGGCCTCGGTGCCGACCCCTTCGGCTTCGCCATCGCGGTCACCTTCGGCGGGAGCACGGCGTTCATGACGCCCATCGGCTACCAGACGAACCTGATGGTGTACGGTCCCGGCGGCTACCGCTTTACCGACTACCTCCGCGTCGGCGCGCCGCTCCAACTGTTACTCACGGTCGTCACGACTGCCGGAATCGTCCTCATCTGGGGGCTGTGAGGCCGTCGTGGCGACTCACTCGGCTCGCTTTTGCGTCTCGCCCGCGCTCCGTCGCTGCTCCGACTCCGACCGGACGCCGTCGCCGTTCGACGGGTCGTAGGCCGCCGGCCCCGAGGGGAGCGTCTCGGGGTCATCAACGCTCAGGCCCGTGGTGACGAGCAGTCTGAGGCCGCGCCGGACCGGCATGTCGAGTTCGCGAATCTCCTCGGGCGAGACCATGATGAGCGCCCCGGCGGTCGGGTTCGGACTGTTCGGGACGAACACGGTAAACAGGTCGTCGTCGGACACCGCCGACACCGACTGCGGTGCCTCGTTGGTGACGAAACCGATGGAGAACAGGCCCTCACGTGGGTACTCGACCAACACCACGCGGTCGTAGCCGGCGGTCGGTTCCGTGAGCGACTCCGACACCTGCCGGACGCCGAAGTAGATAGTGCGGACGAGCGGCAGGAGTCGAACGCCGCGCTCGAAGCTCCCGAAGAGCCGCTGGCCGAGACTTATCGACGCGAGGTAGCCGAGAAGCGAGATGGCCACGGCGATGATGAGCGCCGACAGCACCTGCGAGATGAACACGATGTCGCCGGAGTAGTTGAGCGCCCCGGCGAGGAAGGGTGTCACCTCGCGGACGACCGGGCGGAGCGCGGCGGTGATGCGATTGAACACGAACTGGAGGACGAATACGGTCACGGCCAGCGGAGTGACGAGAATGAGACCGGTGACGAAACTGCTCCGCAGTCGGGCCAGAACGTCCATACCGACTCTCCGGACGACGAGCGTAAAATTGTATGGGCGAGAGTGTCACAAAAACGTGATAGGAAACGGAAACGATAGGCATTAACTTCACCCGTCCGAAGCGCGGGTATGTTCACGGGAATCGTGGAGGGGGCGGGCGAAATCGTCGATGTGACAGACACCGACGGTGGTCGCCGCCTCCGCATCCGCACCGACCTCGCGTTCGACGACCTCCATCACGGCCAGTCAATCGCGGTCTCGGGCGTCTGCCTGACCGTCGAGGCGTTCGGCGACGACTGGTTCGAGGTGTTCCTCGCGGCGGAGACCGTCGAGAAGACCTACCTCGGGGACGTCGTCGAGGGCGACCGCGTCAACCTCGAACGCGCCCTCGCGGCCGACGACCGCTTCGACGGCCACATCGTCCAGGGCCACGTCGACGGCACGACGACGGTCACGAACGTCGAGCGCGTCGGCGACGACTGGTTCTTCGAGTTCGACCTCCCCGAGTCGCTGGCGAAGTACGTCGTCCAGAAGGGCTCGGTCTGTCTCGACGGCATCAGCCTCACCGTGGCCGACCGCCGCGAGGACTCTTTCACCGTGGCTATCATCCCGACGACCTACGACCTGACGACGCTCTCCGAAAAAGCGGTCGGCGACCCGATTCACGTCGAGGTCGACGTGGTGGCGAAGTACGTCGAGTCGATGCTCGACGGTTACGCCGAGCGGTTGGTCGCCGAGTAGGGCGACCGGTTCTTTCGTTTCGTACGTTCCCGCGCCCTCGTCGACTCAGTCTTCGAACTCCGTCTGCTCGGACGCGAACGACGCCGCGCTCGGCCCGGGCGCGTGGGCGCGGTGGTAGGCCTGACTGTAGCGGCGAAGCTTCCCGATGAGATAGAGCCCGAAGACCCCGTCGTAGATGATGACGTAGACGAGGAAGGCCGCGAGACCGCCGATACCGGTTATCCCCGCGATGACAGACGAGCCGAGACCGACCGTCGAGTTGTACGTCGCGTGGACGAGCGCCGCGAGGATGAGGCCCTTGATGACGATAGGGCCGGCGTTCTCCTTGTTGAACTTGGCGAGACCGAGGTAGTAGCCGGCGATGGCCGAGTAGATGACGTGACCCGGCCCGGCGAGCGCGCGGACCGCCGTAATCGTCCCGCCGGCGGCGATGATGCCGACGCCGTCGGCCCCAACGTCGAGTCCCGACGAGGTGAGGTTGCGGGTGATGTACAGGGCGTTTTCGATGGTTGCGAAGCCGAGACCAGCCATGGCGCCGTAGACCGCGCCGTCGATGACGGCGTTGAAACTGTCGTGGGAGTAGGCGTACAGCCTGACTGCGAGGAGCTTGACGGTCTCTTCGACCGGGCCGACGACGAGGAAGTAGAACACGATACTGCCGAGGAAGCCGATAGACAGCTGGAACTCGGCCGCGATGGTCTGGCCGACGTTGCTCAGAAGCGAGTTGAGAATCGCGGCGAAGGTGGCCGTGAGGACGCCGAGGAGGAACGTCACCACGAGCATCGACAGTGGCTCGTTTTGGGTCACGTCGGAGTAGTAGACGTAGCCGGCGAGCGCGAGCGCCGGAAGCGCCGAAAGCAGGGTGAGCGCGCCGACCTGCGGGTCGGTGAGCGCCGAGAGCCCGCCGATACCGACGAGGATGAGCAACGCGGCGAGGACGACCACCGCGCGGGTCGACGCGACCAGCACCCGGTAGAGCGCGACCGCGAGCCCGTCAACCGAGGTTCGTTCCTCCCACGTGGCGATGTCGTAGAGGTCGTCCGAGCCGTCGGACGCCTGCTCGACTGGGTCCTGCTGGTCCATCACGTGGCATAAAG
Organism: Haloferax sp. AB510; assembly: GCF_024136985.1. Lineage (NCBI taxonomy): Archaea > Methanobacteriati > Methanobacteriota > Halobacteria > Halobacteriales > Haloferacaceae > Haloferax > Haloferax sp. AB510. The sequence goes on along the minus strand of NZ_JAMYJY010000101.1, from coordinate 8,261 downwards.
GGTATCGCATCTGGTAATAGCTTCGGCCACGGCATCCCGCGACCGGCCGACCCAGCGACTAGCTGGCCGGCCTAGCGACCGACGACCGACCGTACGAGGTTAATGCCTCCGCTCCGAAGGGCGGGTATGCACTTCGACCCCCGCGAACAGGCGGCGCTCCGCGAGGTCGGCCTCGACACCGACGACCTCCGGGCCGCGTCGGACCTCGTGAGCGACGCAGTCGAATCGGACGCAGACGCCATCGCGGCGTTCTTCGGCGACGGTGACACGGTCTACTCGGACATGGAGATGGCCCACAGCGCGAGCGACGTGCAGGAACACGCCGTCGACCACGTCGACCTCTACACCCACGGCGCGGACCTCCGCGGCTACCTCAAGTTCGACTCGTGGGGCGTCCCCATCGAGGGCGGCCGCGTGCTCACCGAGGAGAAAATCGAACTCACGCTCGGTCCGACGGTCGACGCTCGCGTCACCTTCGCCCGCGACGCCGACGAGCTATGAGGGTCCGCGTCCGCGGCATCTACGCCACCGCGCTCACGAGCGTCTTCCTCGACGACGGCCACGACGTGGTGCAGGCGTCCGGCCCGATTCGGGAGCGCTTCGACGCTGAGTTCGACTCGTCGGACCACGACGTGTCGGTCGAGACGACCCGGAACCGGCAGGGCGTCGGCGCGACCGGCGCGCCCGAGGCGGTCGAAACGGCCACCGAGCGACTCACCGACCTCGGCATCGACACCTTCGCGTGGGACGACCCCGCACCGACCGGCGCGGTGTTCGACGCCCGCGTGACCGAAACCCTCGGCGGCGGCGCGGTCTGCGACCTCGGCGAGACCGAGGGCTACCTCTCGTACGGCGATTTCGACGGCCGCGTGGAAGTCGGCGACGAGGTTCGCGTGCAGGTCGCCGAGTCGGCCCCGCCGTGGGCCTCCCGTCGCGCCGAACTGACCGGCGACATCCGCGCCGTCGCGGGGCTGGCGACCCTCGAACCGGATTCGGAGGCGTCCGCGTCGATACCCGCGACGAGGCCGCTGCCCGCGAACTGGCCGGCATGACGGACCTCCTCGGCTGGCGACCCGCCCGAGGGCTGGGGCATCCGCTGGCACCGCGACGCCGTCGACGCCGACATGAGCGCCCTGAACGATGCCGCTCGACCGGGCGGCCGAGGTCGCCGCGGAACTCGACGACGCGCTCTCAGAGCCCGTCGACGCCCCGCGGCCGGTCGCCGCACCCACCGCGACGACGTGGGTCTGGTTCGGCCGCGAGACGCGGTTCGAACTCGACGCCGAGCGCCGGGGCGTCGAGACGACGATGCCCGGCCACCACCGGACGAAGGCCGCCTCGCCGAAGGCGTCCGCCGGCGTCGACCTCGCGGAGGCCCTCTGCGAGGCGGTCGGCGACGGCGAGTTCCCCTTCGGCGTGGTGACCGCGCAGTTCGGCCCGCTCGAAGGCGACGACGTGGAAATCGGCCACGGGAAGCCCGACGGCCGCCTCATCACGCTCGGCTCCGGCGAGGTGACGGAACGCGACCCCGAGGGGACCGTCGAACTCCGGCGCGGCATGACCGGCGGCGGCACCTACGACGCTCTCGGCGTCGACCGCGAGTCCGGCGACGTTGCGGTCACGAAGTTCCGCGAGGGACGCTGGTGGTACCCGACGGTGTACCGCGACGCCGACGGCGGTGTCAAGGGGACCTACGTCAACATCTGCACGCCCGTCGAGTGCTTCCCCGACCAGATTCGATATATCGACCTCCACGTGGACGTGGTGAAACACGCCGACGGGACGGTCGAACGAGTCGACGACGACGAACTCGACGAGGCCGTCGAGGCCGGCCACATCTCGGAAGCACTAGCCGAGAAGGCGCGGTCGGTGGCGTCGAGTCTGGAGTCGGCGCTGTCGGGGTAGGCGTAGCAACTTCGGAAGCCGGTCAGTCGTCGTTGCCGGGGAGGGCGCAGTCGTCGTGGTGGCGGGAGTCGTCGATAGGTCCACATCTGGGCCGGCAGACGGACACCCCGCGAAGGTCAGAGGAGAGCGAGCGTGAGGAAGGCCGAACGAGTCACATGGTGGGCACGGCTGGATACGTATCGAGAATCGTGGAACAGAGTGCTCGTGTTGGAGCGAACCGCACGGCTACGACCGAAGGGAGTAGCCGCCTTTTTTGGTCCAGATTTTTTGGCGGGGTTCGAGGCAACGAAGTTGCCGAGGACCCCGTGAAAAAAGGTGGGGGTTAGAAGTGACCCGGTCCCTCGTCGCCGTACTGCAGTTCGCCGCCACGGCCGCCCTCGACGGTGCTGCTGCCGTGGTCGCCGGAACTGGGGACCTTGACCTGCACGTCGGTAATCTCGTCAAACGTCATGATGAGGTCCGACTGGATGTTCTGGGCGGTGATGTTCGAGATGCCGCACCCGGCGCACGCGCCCCCGAGTTCGACGACGACTTCCCCCGATTCCGCATCGGCCTTGCGCACGACGCTGTTGCCGCCGTGCATCTGGATAATCGGCATCTGACCGACCATCCACGTCTCGACGCGCTCTTTGAGGCTCTCCGACTCGTCGCTCATACCCCGACGCTTCGAACCCCACGGATTAGAATGAAACGGTTCTCCCAACGCGCCGGCCGGCGAGAGAAAGGCTATCTCGGTCGTTCGTGATAGATTCGACGCGGAAACCACGCGAATCGGTGCGCCACACCGACAGAGAGTCGGCGAACCGTTGCGTCGGTGGACACGCCGAGCGCGGGGGCGAACCCCTCTCAGTCGCGCCGCCCGCGGCGGCGTGCCAGCCAACCGGCGACGCCGAAGGCCGCCGCGCCGACGCCGAGTCCGAAGCCCGGCGCATCGGTCGCCGAAGTCGACGTCGTAGATTCGGTGTCGGACGCGGGCGCAACTATCTCGTTTCCGGTCGGCGTCGGCGTGTTGACGAGCGACTCGGTGGTCGTCTCCGCGCCGAGCGTCGGCGGGTCGCGCTGGTCGCCGGCGTGGTCGGGGAACGTGTAGAGCGCAGGTGACACGTCGCCGACGCCCCAACTCGACGCGACGAAGACACCCTCGTCGACGAACGGGTAGGCGTACTGCGCGGTCCAGAAACTCGCGCGTTCGGGGTCGCGCCACCACGCGAGTTCGACGGGGTCCGTCGGGTCCGACACGTCGTGGCGCTTGACGCCGCCGCGGTACCACGAGGTATAGAGCCTGTCGTCGCGGAAGTCGAAGTTGTGCGCCGTGGTCCAGACGCCCTCAACCGTCGGGTCCGGGCTGGCCGGCGGGTCGATGGTCGAGAGTCTCGTCGGAGTCGCCGGGTCCGATACGTCCCAGAGTTCGACGCCGCTCGGTCCGCCGACGAGTTCGGACGTCTCGTCGTCGCGTTCGACTTCGACCGCCCACGACTCGATGCCAACGCCGAGGAGGTCGCCGGAGTCGTCGGTGGCGACGTAGTGGTGGTTTCCGGGCGGCGTCCGGCTCTCGCGGCGGCGGTCGCGGGCGGTCAGCCCCGACAGTGCTTCGGGGTCACCGGGTGAGACTGACCCGAGGACCGACGGCGACGCGGGGTCCGCAAGGTCGACGAGCCACGTGCCGGCGTCCCAGAGTGCGACGTGCGCGACGCCCTCGCGGACCCACACGTCGTGGACGGAGCGAACCGAGGCGGGCACGTCGGCCCAGCGGTCGTCGGCGTCGACGACCGACCAGCGGCCGAGTTCGTCGCCGGTGTCGGTGTCGAGGACGACGAGCGGGTTACGGTCGCCGTCGTTGGCGGTGAGGTACGCCCGGCCGTCGGCGGCGAAGCAGTTGTGGATGGGAACGTCCGTCTCGTGGAAGGCGATTTCCTCGGGGTTCGTGGGGTCGGACACGTCGACGACGAGAGCGCCCGTCAGCGCGCCCGGAATCGGGTTAGCCGGGCCGACGACGAGGAGCGTGTCTCCGTCGAGCTTCACGTCGTAGATGCCGCGGAAGGGGCCGTCCTCGCGGTCGGAAAGCAGGTCGCGGCGCTCGGCGAGGAGTTCGGGGCGGTCGGGCGCGGAGATGTCGATGACGGCGTAGCCGCTGGTCGCGGCGACGAAAACGGTCTCGCCGTCGACGGAGACCACGGCCTCTTTCGCACCGTCGATATCAATGCGACCCAGCGGCTCGAAGGGACCGGGATGGGCGGTGACGGGGCGGGAACCAGCGACGGAGACGACGGAGGCGGCGACCGCGCTCGCGCCGATGGAGCGGAGGAACTGGCGGCGGTCCACGGTGAGTCTGAGCGCGCCGAGGAGAAAAATCGGACGGAGGTCCTTGGGTAGGGGGAAGGCCTGAGGACCGGAGGAAAGCGGGGATCGCTCAGTCTGCACTGGGTTGCGTGAGAACTGAAGCGACGCCGATGGGGATGGGTGGGTGGGTGGGTGTGGATACCCCGTCGGCGTCGATCGGTCGACGATGGTGGTGGGGGTTGTCGACCAGTCCCGTTCTAGGCTTCCGGTGGAACGCCCGTGCACCGTTCGGTTCGACGAGAACGGGAACGCGCCGACCGGCGCGCCGAGCGACTCGGCGTCGTCGGGTGCACATCATCGTGTTCCCGGACAGGGGTTATAAGACTGCGCCACCGAGTATCAATCGAGATAACTCGACGGCGGAGAGACGAAGCGCCGCGTTACAGTCGAGACCGGTCACCGGTGCCACCTGCGCCGAACCCCGTGAATCCTCGCGGCCTCACAGCCGCGAGCGGTCACCAGTTCCGCCTGCGCTACCACCGGTGAGTCGTCTCGGCCTCACAGCCGCGAGCGGTCACCGGTGCCACCGGTCATCGCGCTCGCCAACGCCCCCTCGACCACGACCTCGTCGCCGAGCGTCGTCAGCTGAATCTCGGGGATGTTCGACATGACCATCTCGCTCATCTGCTCGCGGATGGGCTCTAACACGAGGTCCGGATTGTTGAGCGCGACCGCGCCGCCGACGTAGATGATAAGCGGCGCGTACGCGTGGACGATGTTGGCGACGCCCATCGCGTTCCAGTGGCCCAGTTGGTTGATGATGTGGTCTGCGAACTCGTCCTCGCCGGCGTGTTCGAACACGTCGACCGCGGAGAAATCGGGGTCCGACACGGGGAGTGCGGTTTCCACGGGGTCTTCCTCGTGGAGTTCGCGGGCGTACTTCGGGATGTTGTTGCCCGAGCAGTAGCCCTCCCAGTGACCGTTGTGGCCGCACCCGCACGTCATGAAGCCGTTCGGGTCGAGTGTCAGGTGACCGACCTCGCCGGCGTTACCGTCCCAGCCGGCGAGGACGTGGCCATCGACGCAGACGCCCGCGCCGATACCCGAGGAGATGGTGAGATACACCATGTCGTCGGGGTTGCGGTCGGAGTGGAACCGCTCGCCGATGACCCCGGCGTTCGTGTCGTTGTGCAGGTACACCTCGTCCGTCTCCAAGAGCACCGAGAGGGGACCGGTCAGCGGGATGCGGTCGATGGTGTCCGGCAGGTTCGCCGGGTTCTCGACCGCGCCCTCGGCCAAGTCGAGCGGGCCGATAGCACCGATGCCGGCCGCGACCGCGTCGCTCGGGTCGATACCCGCCTCGGCACACGCCTCGCGGACGACGCCGAGGACCGCCTCGGTGATCGCGATTCCGGTCGGGCCGCGCGGAGTGTTATCACGGGCCTCTCCGAGGATCGTTCCATCGTCGTCGCCCACCACGGAACGGACGTTCGTCGCCCCCAGGTCGACGCCCACGTAGTACGCCATCGTTCCCATAGCGATGCGCCCTCCACTTAACTAAGCGGGATTCTCGGTAGATTTACTCGCCCCGATGTAAGTCGAGACCCGCTGCCTACGCGGAGTTGTTGGTCGGGAGTTTGGGGATGAGCCACGAGAGGAACGAGTCCATGCTGCGCGACTGTATCCAGACGGTCCCCGGTCCGGTGAACGTACAGACGAGCCCCTCGCCGCTGAACAGGGTTGACTTCAGGCCGCCGACGCGCTCGACCGAGAAGCTCGTCGTCTCGTCGAAGGCGACGATGTGGCCGGTGTCGACCGTGTAACGCTCGCCCTCGCCGAGTTCGACCTCGTGGATGGCGCCGTAGCTCGACAGGAAACTGTCACCGGTGCCGGTCAGTTTGAGCAGGAACAGTCCCTCGCTCCCGAAGAAGGTCTTCGCGCCGCCGAAGGAGGTGTCGAGGTCGAGCGCGGGGTCCGAGGCGATGTACGACCCGGACTGCACGTACAGGGTTTCGTCTTCGAGGGCGTGGTGGACGATGTCGCCCGGGAGCGGGGGCGCGAAAGAGACCTCACCCGCCTGTCGGGCGCTGAACGTGTTCTGGAAGAACGACTCGCCGCCGAGGACGCTCCGTTTGAGCGACCCGAAGAGGCCGCCTTTCGCGTTCGTCTCGATGTCGATGCCGTCGGAGTAGCTGACCATCGCGCCGGCCTCCGACCGGAGCGACTCGCCCTCGTCGAGCGAGACGGTGAGGAGGGCGAACGACGGGCGGTAATCGATGGAGTGGTCCATGCGAGAGATGACGGCGCGCTAAGATATGTAGTTGCCTGCGAAGTCGGTTCCCCGACAGTCCACTCCGTCAGTCGCGCCGCCCGCGGGTCGTCACTTGGTGTCCGCGCGGACGAACGTCACAGGACACGGCGATTCGAGCATGACCTCCTGTGCGACGCTCCCGAAGACGGCCTTGCCGGTCGGCGAGCGCTTTCGACCGCCGACGACGAGGCGGTCGGCATCGACCTCGCCCGCGAGTTCGACGAGTTTCTCGCCGTGGTGGCCGACTCGGCCGTGGACGACGTAGTCGATGTCCGCCTCGTCGAAGCGCCGCGTGAGCTCGCGGACGATGGCGTGTCGTCGGGCCACGTCGTCCGCGGAGACCTCCTCTGCTGTGATGTCGAAGTCGAGGTTGTCGAGGGCCTCGTCGTACTCGTCTTTCGTGAAGACGTGTCCGATGACGACCGTCGCTCCGGTCGGCCCGGCCACGTCGATCGTCTCCTCGGCGAGTCTGTCGATGCGCTCGGCGTCGCCCGCGCCGACCGCGAGCAGGATAGTTTCGATAGCCATACCAGCCCGTTCGTCCCGGTATCACTTAACCGTGCCGGGATTTTTTACTCACATTCGAAATAAAAATTCGTGTTCGTGGCTGGCGAAGTCGCTGTCAGCCGGAGCGTCACGTGCTAGCACTATGTACGTTTCGCCGGCGGCGCGGCCGCTCGACGAGTGGGTGCGCGAGAAAATCGAACCGCGTCGGACGGCTCAGACGTCGGGCGCGTCGTCTTCGACCGCGCGCTTCATCGAGTCGCGGCGGGACTTCGCGTCGCGGCCCGTCGCCTCCAGAAGGAAGTCGTTCTTCGCGCTGACGGCCTCGCCCGCGGCTTCGAGGTCTTCGGGAGCGAGTTCGGCCGGGTCGGCCTCCTCGAAGTTGACCGCGAGCTTGTCCTTCTTGCCGCTGTACTTGACCGCGCCGGCGACGATACGGGTGAACACGGGGTTCTTGGGCTCGCCGACGACGTAGAGGTCGCTTCCTTTGAACTCCTCGGTGCCGGTGATGGGGCCGAAGTAGTCTTCGACCGTCGCTTTCATGTCCGGAATTCGCTCTTCGAGCGTCTCCCCACGACGCATCTTGTACTCCTTCATGGACGCCTTTTCGACAGGGGATGGTTTACCTGTTTCGCGACTCTGCGACGCCTGCGAGGGCGTGCCGCGGTCAGGATTCCCGCTCGGCGATGTAGCCCTTTTTACACTCGGGGCAGATGTCGCCGGCCCGCATCGACGACGAGGACGCGCCGCGGGCGTGCCCGCAGTTCGGACAGTAGTACTCGACGGCGTCGTCGGGGGCCTCGTTGCCGACGTTCGACTCGTCGGCGCGGACGAAGTCGTCTTCCTCCGCCTCGACGTACTGACCGTTCGACTGCTGGCTCGGCGAGCTGTTGCCCTCCGGGGCCAGGCCGCCGCCGAACGAGACGGAGACGGGTTCGCCGTCGTCGGGCTGGGCGTTCCATCCCTCGTCGTCACCCGGCGCGTCGGGCCACGCGCCGCGTTCTCGCTCTCGGGGCTGTTCCGACTCCGCCGCATCGGCCTCGACGCCCGCCTCGGCGTCCGCGTCGATGAACTCCGCGTCGTCGCCGTCGGCCGGCGGCGTCGGGTCGTCGGTCTCGACCTCGTCGACCTCGTCGGGCCACTGCGTCCGGTCGCGGGTGGCCGACTGCTCCTCGTCGTCGTCGAGGATGATGCCGTCGTCGGTCACCGGCGGGGCGGTCGACGCTCCCGGCGTCGTCGAACCGTGTCCGGCCCGTCTGCG
>NZ_JAMYJY010000100.1:0-13735 GCF_024136985.1 Haloferax sp. AB510 | reverse complement strand
GCTGACCGGTATCGGGTGGCTGCACCCGGCCCGACCCGGCCCCGCGACCGTGCCCCGTCCGTCGCAGACGCAACGGAAGCGCGAAACGCCCGGGCCCGGCAGGAACGGTCTGCCCGCCGGAGCGCGCACAACCCGAGCAGTCACCCCCAAGCGTACGGACGCGCGTCGCTGTTCACTCCGAGAGCGACGAGAGCGACGCTTGGGAGACGCCCACTACTCGATCACGTCGTCGATGAACTGCTTGGAGAGACCCGACGTGACAGCCAGCGATATCGTCACATAGCTCCGGTGCGAAGTGTTCACATGGGACTCGAGATTGATGAGGAGCGCTTGGGGGCCGTCCTCGAAGCGCTGCCGACAGCTGCACACGACGGCGTCGGCCGACACGCCCACTTCACGCGCCAAAAGTACGAGACCATCTACGGAATTACACCCGAGACGATTGATAGCGACCTCAACCGTGTGTTTGCGATTACGGTCCGGCAACGATCAGGTACCATTGGCAATACTCGATTGACTGCCGCCCAGAAGCGGTTCGATGCTGACGAGTTCTGTGCAGCGGAAACGCACGGTGAGGCATACAAGTTACTTACTGCAATTGACGACGTTGGTCGGAAGATTGCGAACGAGTACCTCCGAAAGGTCGTTCACGCGTTCGAATTCCGGGACTCGTGGGTGGAGGATCTGTTTGTCCCGCTTGATACACACGTCACGAGAGCACTCGTCGACACGAAGTGTATCCACGAGAGCGATGGGAGCCGCACAGACCGAACGACGGTCGGCGCAGTTTTCAACCCCAATTCGGGGAGCAATCCATCAACACGAATCGCCGTCGACGACATGCAAGCGGCGTTCAGACGGGTCGCTGAAGCACAGGGAACTGAGCGAATCGCTTTCGATGAACTCTGGTCGGAAAACAAGTTCCACCTCTCGATTCCGGAGTTTCGTGAGGAGAGCTGTTTGAAAACGTTTCTATAGTAATTCGAAGCTATCCTGAGTAGTATCGTGCTCGTTGTCCCCACCGTTCTACTTGAGATTCTGTGAAATTGCCCTTAGCCGCGACTGCTTCCGGGTCACAAACAGCCAGCTCACCAAGAGTCTTAATCCCCACCTCAGCTAGCTGGGTGGCGTACGTATCACCAATCCCACGAATCGCTATTACGTCCTCGTCAGGGTTTTGAAGCAACTCCACAACAAGAGCATGCTTTCCTTGATGGTAGGCCGCTTCTGTTAGCCACTTTGTGAGACTTCGGGCAGATAGAGTTGTTTCATCAGAAAGCCACTCAATATCTGCGTCTACAAAATCTTCAATAGTCAGGATATCGGCCGAGTACAGTTTCTCAAGAGTCACTTGACCGATGCCTCGAATGTCACCAAGGGCCTCAATAGATACGTCAGAGGTATCTTCTTCGTTCTTGTGACGAGATGGTTGCTGGCTGTCGACGTACTGCTCTACAAGTTCTTCAGCACCAATTTCGAGAATATACCTCGCAAGCGATATTCCATCGACTAATTTCGGCGTTCGTCTTCGTTGAGCAGTTTCGACAGCACCTGCGGTGAACGTTCCCGTTGTGACAACGACCATCACATCAGCTGGAGCATATGCTGGTAACCCATACTGCTCTATTTTTCCTTTACCAACCTTACTTCCTTTTTTTAGACGTTTCGCTTGGAAGAGTATCTCAACCTCGTATGGAAGCGTTCGGGTTGCTCTAACATCTTCTCCCCATTCCTCAGATTCGTCCGTGACTTCAGTATCATACCCTTGAGACTCCCAGATATCAGCGATAAGTCGCTCAAAATCTTTCCAGTACAGTCCACAGAGATTACTGTGAATCCGGTCAACGGTTAGAGACATAGTTGTAGTTATGACAACATAATAAATATAATTAGAGAAGGTCGTCAGAGATGGTCGCAGTCGTTCGTCTCTTTGACAGCCAACCGCTCGCGCACCTCGTCCGTCCGCGCTAACAGCTGTTTGTACGCCGTCGTATCACGCCCCGGTGGGGTCCGCGGCACGCCATCGAGTTCGTCGACGACGACCGCCGTCCGCAACAACAACTGGACGAGATCCGCAGGATCAACACCTTCGTCCGCGTAGAGGCGAAGCCATGCGTACAGTTCGAATTCCATCCGTTGTTCGGTCGCGCTCTCGACAGTCGACGCCGTCTCGCAGTTTACACACATTGTGAATCAACGCAGGCCAGAACACGCGCCTGCACCCCTGCAGGCGCGCGATAACAATACAGGCGCGTACCACGAGTCGAACACGGACGCGACGACGACCGACCAGTCACCGGGTGGGACTGAACGGGGCCGCAGCGAGGACGAAGACGGCCGACTGTAGCACCGCAGCCGCGAGCAACGCGAGCGGCGAGGCGCGCACGGAGGCCCTCGAGTCGTCGCCGCGGGGGCGTTCGACGGACTCGGTACAATCACGCCGTAGTCGTGTTATCACAACCACACATAGAGAAGGAATTATGCCGAATCACCGTGACCGATGGTCACTATTCAGTCCACATCCATGCGGTCGTTCGTTCGGCTGCGGCCAACAACGGATTCGTTCGACCTCGCGACCGTCACCGCACAGTTCACACGGCTGTTCGACATCCTCTCGACCACAGGCGACCCACCGACGCTCGAATGGCTCCTCGTCACCGATGGCTTGCCCGCGAGTACCATCGACTACACGCTGAGCGTCGATAGCGACCTCGGCGGCGCCATCGACTCGTGGTGTCGCGAACTCGTCCCCGACTCGTTCGAGGTGACGACGACGACCGACCCGTTAGCCCGACTCTCGCCTGCCGAGTCAGACGCCACCCCTGAAGCCGAAGCGCTCGAACGCTACCGCCCGCCGCGCTATCGAGCGGTCGAGTTCGTCGGCTGTCCCGACCGCCGCGACGACTGGCAGACGACCCTCACGCCGTACGATGCGTTCCACGAGACGGACACGCGACCACCGCTCGCAACGGTCGTCTCGGCGCTCGCGAACGCGACCGTCCCCATGGCCGTTCAGGTGCTCGTCACCCCGCATGCTGACTGGCGACACCACGCCCGTGACCGTCGCCGCCGGCTCACAGAGGGCCGCGATACGCTGTCACAGCGCCTCGTCGACGACTGGCTGACGTCGACGAACACCGACGCCAACACCGCCGACCCGGCCGTCAACGCACGACTCAACGCCCTCGACGACAAGGACGCCCGGCGATCGTTCACGGTCACCGCCCGCGCGGTTGCGACGACGACCGACCCCGACGAGTCGCTTCCCGAACTCACCGCGTTGTCGACGGCGTTCACGCCACTCAGCGGCGACCACTACCGCATCGAAGGCCGCGAGCGCACGGGCGACGACGCGCACGCGGTGTTCGAAGCCCTCCGCAACCGCGTCGCAGTCGCCCCCGACCACACGAGTCTGCGAACGAAACTCCCCTGGAGCGACCACGCGAGTCCCGCACTCGTCATGGATGGACGCGAACTCCCTGCCGTCTGCCTGCTTGATGCGTCGGCGCTCCCAGCCGACGCCCAGCGCGCACTCGCGCCCACCCCGGCCGACGAACACGGCCTCACGCGGCCGGCGCGCGACCGCCTCGAACGCTACCGCGACCCCGGACTGACGCTTGGCCACGCCCAGAGCGCCGACGGCGAACCCGAAGCCGAACCCATCTCGCTGCCTCCATCGCTCCAGCCACTCCACGTCGGCTGGTTCGGCCGCACCGGCTCCGGGAAGTCGACCAGTCTCGTCACCGCCATGCTCGACAATCACGACGCGACCGAGGGGGCGGACATCCTCATCGATCCCAAAGGCGACGGCATGGCCGCGGACTATCTCCGGGCTCACTACGCCCGCCACGGCTCGCTCGAGAACGTCACCTACTTCGATTGCACGGAGACGCTGCCCGCATTGTCGTTTTTCGACATTCGCGACCAACTCGACGCGGGCATCGACCGTACGACCGCCGTCGAGGACGTCGTCGACCACTACGTCGATATCCTCATCGGCATCATGGGTCGCGACCGCTTCGAGCAGGCCGTTCGGTCACCCGACATCATCCGCTACGTCCTCAAGGCGATGTTCGACCCCGTCCACGGCGCGGACGCGTTCACCCACCGCGAGTTCCAGACCGCGGTCGCCAGACTCCACGAGACACGCGACCCGCCGCCGGTCGTCGACGATGACCTCCAAGCTATGCTCGCGGGCGTCGCGGCCAACTCCAAGCGCTCGTTCGATGAACTCATGCAGGGGGTCGCCAACCGCATCGAGAAAGTGCCGCTTGACGCCCGGCTCGCACAGCTGTTCAATCACGTCCACGCCGAGGACGGCACCGGCCCGCGCTTCGACCTCCGAACCCACATCGACGACGATGCCGTTATCATCATCGACACGGGTGGGTTGCGACCGGCGTCGCGACGCGTCATCACGCTCGTCTTGTTGTCGTCGCTGTGGACGGCGCTGCGTCGCCGAACCCAACAGCACCCCGACGGCGACCACCCACTCGTCAATCTGTATCTCGAAGAGGCCGCCGAACTGTCGACGTCGTCGTTGCTGTCGAAACTCCTGTCGCAGTCGCGGTCGTTCGGCCTGTCGATGACGCTCGCGATGCAGTTCCCCGCGCAACTCCGGGCGGCCAACCCGGAGGCGTATCGCGAGGTCCTGAACAACGTCTCGACGATTGTCACCGGCAACGTCGCGGTCGACCCCGAGTTCAGCCATCGCTTCGCGACGACTGACCACCCTGCAAACGAGGTCCAAGCCCGCCTTCGCGCGCTCCGCCGTGGCCAGTGGCTGACCACGCTCCCCGCTGGCTTCGGGGACGCCGAACCCACGCCGTTCGTCCTCCAAAGCGCGCCGTTGCCCGCGGGCCACCCCGAAGGCCCGTCGCCGTTTTCCGAGGCCCGCGAGACAGCGTTCGCCGCGACGTGCGACCTCCTCGAAGCGCGGTCACGAGACGACCACGGCCTCGCTGTCGATGGCGTTGCCAGCCGCACCCGGACACCGCAACCGACCACGCCATCGACACAGTCCACAAACGCACCCTCCGAGTCGGCGACCGCAGGGACGCCCGAGGCGGCCACACAGCCGGCCGACGAGGCTGAACCGTGGAACGCGCCGATTCCCGAAGCGCGGGTCAACTCGACGCTTCCCTACACGAGTCGGCTCCCGCCGACGGTCGTCTACGACCCCGAAGCGCACGCCGCGAAGTGCGAGGAGTGTTCGACCCGCTATGACCCCTCGCTGACGGGGCTGAAAAACGCCATCGGCTGTTGTCACAGTCTCGACGAAGTCGACCGCGACGACATCCCGATTTCGAATATTTCGCTGACGCTCACGCCCGAAGAGCGTCGTAAAAGCGTGTTCACGGATGCACAGTTGCGCTTCCTGCAGGCGGTCTACTCCGCACACCAGCGCCGGTTTGACACGGCGTTCGAGTACGACCTGCTGTACGACAGTATGGTCCGCCTCCAAGAGTACACGGGCATCGACCACGCGTCGGTGCGCGAACTCGTCGATAGGGGCACGCTCGCGCTCGACTGTACCTATCCACACAAGCTCTATACGGTCACGCCGAAGGGCCGACGCGCGATTGGGGTGCGCCACCGCGAGGGCGTCGCCTACGGTCACGGCCGCGGCGACCTCAGCGAGTCGAGTCTCCACGTCGTGATGGTCGAAGTCGGCCGCCGCTATCTCGAACAGGCGTTCGTCGAGGACGACGACTCGGCTGCCGTCGAGACCGTCCCGTATTTCGAACACGAGGGGTCGCGACTTGATGCCGTCTGTCTCGATGCGAACGGGGAGATTGTCGTCACGCTCGAAGCCGAGCGGGTGAACAACGACCTGCTCACGGCCGTCCCCGAAGACTTCGATAAGATGGCCGCCTGCGACCCCGAGGCGGCCGTCTGGGTGGTGAAAAACCGCAGTGATGCACACGAAGTCCTCCGCGGGCTCAACGAACCGAACGAGGGGCCGCCGCGCGTCGAGAAAACCTACAGTACGAACTCGCCGCCGAAGACGTTTCAAATCGACCAGCCCGGGTTTTCGGAGATGCACACGCTCCAGCAGTTGCGCGATTCGACGTTGGAACACTCGTAGCGGTAGCGTAGGCTGGGTGATGGTCTCGTCTTCGGAGGAGGGGAGCGCGTAGTGGGCCAGTTGTCGTCGGCACGATAGCCAGTGCGTCGTCGGCGAACGAGTGCGAAGAGGAGTGAACACGACCAAGTAGCGTATCGAAACCCGGACCCGAAGAGGCGCTGTCGGCGCTTCAGACCGTCAACGAGTGAACCACGCTGGATAGGTTCATCCCTCGTAGTTGTCCCAGACTACACCGACTCGGCGGTTGACCCACGGGACGACAACGTCCGCGAGAACGTCCCTGAGATGTAGCGGATAGTCTCGATTCACGCCATCGGTGTGTCGTGCCGCCGGTGGGTCGTGAAAATGATCCCGAGAGTAGTCGGGACTGTCGTGTCGGTCCCACCGGCACAGCCAGCGGTCACCGTGTCGGGATTCGACGTACGTGATGTGGAACGACCCGTTTGTGTAGGCCTGCACTTCGATGTATGCAGCGGCGACGACTGACTCCGGATAGTACGACGGACGAACCGTGAGGACAATCGAGTCCGGTCGGTTCGCGGGAAAGACGGCTATCGATGAAAGCCAGGGTTCACCCCCGAGTTGGCTGGCAAGGTCTCGAAGGAGCGTACGGTTCGGCTGCCGTTTTGTTCGCTCGGGGGGCACGCTCAGGCGAGCCCTTCGTGCTCCGAGTGGTTGTCGTGTGCCTGTCGAAGGTCTCGAATCTCAGTCTGGACGGCCTCCCACGAGGTGATGTCGAGCCAGACCTGCTCTGGGTCGCCGTAGTCGTGGTAGTCGAGTGGGTCGAGCGCACTCGGTCGGTCAACGCCGTAGGTGTCTCGGTATGCTGCGTCTTCTGCGAGGAGTTCCCCGAGGCGCTGTTTGTACTCCTGCTCGCTGAGCGAAGCCAGTCGGCGCTGGCGTCGCCACTCGAAGTAGGCTTCGTTGCGCTCGAAGCGTATGGGGTCGTCACCAACCTGCGTCAACACGCCGATGTCGGCGAGTCGAGTGAGATGCCGCCGTGCGGTGTTCGGGGCACATTCTGCCCGCGTCGCAATCTCCGAGACGCGCGTTGGCTCGGTGAGTTCGAGTGCAACACGGTAGACGCGGTCATCTGCCGGGGCTTCATCGAGTCGCTCACGGAACGATGTCGAAAAATCGGGTGGTCGACCCGACGACGGCGTGTCTGTCATGCGCATCAATATGCGCTTGCGCGCAATATAATTACTGTCTACGCAATTATTCTTTCACAAGGGATGACACCCCACCTAACAGAGTGGGACTGAACGGGGCCGCGGCGAGGACGTAGACGGCCGACTGTAGCACCGCAGGCCGAAGGCCGAGGCGCGCACGGCGGCCCTCGAGTCGTCGCCGTGGGGGCGTTCGAAGACAACACGACCACAGTGAACAGCCTCACCGCACCGCACCGAACCACCCATCACGACCGCAACCACCCGAACAACGACCACCCACCACGTTCCTCGTCCGCGGCCGCTTCTAATTCACGCACCCGTGCTTCGGCCGCCTCGCGCGCTGCCCGTTCGGCTTCGAGTGTCGCCTGCAACTGTTCGTTCTCCTCAAGTGCCGCTTCGAGGTGCGTCGTGAGTTCTTGCATCCGCCCACTCACTTCACGCCCGCCAAGTGGCGATGGAACCGTCGGGGGCTGGTCGGCTGCATGCGTCTCCGACCCACCCACACGCGACCCACTCGACGACTGATAGTACTCAGTCGTCCCGGCAATTGCCCGGTCGATAGTTGTCTCGCCGTAGGTTGACCCATCCGAGAAGTGCACGGCGTCCCATTTCGGTCGGTACAGCCCCGAGTCGCGAACCAGCCGGTCGATCTGTTGGGCGTCGCCGGCCGTCCAAAACGCGAGCATCGAACACAGCGCCATGTCCGCTTCGGAGTGGCTGTCGTAGCCGGTCGTGTCGCCGCGCCACAGCCGACTGAACTTCGCGCCGTTCGCCGCGTTCGACGCACGCTCGATGAGCGCGTCATCCCCGAGGTCGTTGCCGGGGCCACTCGCGCTGGCGCTCGCGTCCGTCTGCGCGCTCGGTCCGGTGTCTGTCGTCCCTGTCCCCGACGCCGCGTCGTCGGTCGTCTCAAAGTACGCGTCGTGAATCACGTCGAGTGCGTCCTGTCGGTCACCCACCGTCGTCGGCGTCCCCGCGACGTGGTCGCCGGTCACGGTGAAGAATCGCGCATCATCGTACAGTTCGAGGTTCCCGGTTCGGTTGCCACCCGGGGGAAGCGTCCCGCGGATGATGACGTGGTAGCCCGTTCTCGAGGGACTGACTTCTGTATACGAGTCCAGGCGGTCGATGAGTTTCTGTGCCCAGTCGTCGGTCACACCTGTCTCGGGGTCGCGACACTTGTCGAGGTCGATGCCGACGAACGAATCGTCGTCGGTAAACACGTAGCCCACACCGTCCGCTGGGCCGTCGTCCGCGTACGCCCGCGCCTCGTCGAACGTCGTCCATGTCGCCGGGTCAGTCGCCGACGCATACCCCCCGGTCACGTCCCGCGGAACCTTCGTTTCATCTCCACTGCGCGTCTGTCTGCGCCACCCCACCCAGGTCGCCTGTTCGAGGAGTGAATCTGGCAGCTGGTCCCGTGTTGGGAGTGGTGGCGTCATCGCTATGTGTGGTCTCGACAGCCCCGTCATAGCTGTTTCCCGCGCGTTCACGAGGCTGATAATCGGAGCCAAAAGCTACACCCCTGATACCGAGGGTGAACCGAGACACACGCGCTACACCCCCGGTTTCCAGGGGTGTACATGCACGCCGATTCTCCGCAAGGGTGTACCCCGTTGTGACCGGGCCATGGGTGTAGCGACGACGTGTCGAACCCCTTCGAGTCGCGTGTTCTCGACTCTTCGATTCGTTCGTTTTCGCCATGCTCGACGCCGCTCGCGACGTGTTTCGGGATGACTCTCGCCCCGCTCGCTGGCGCGCACGCCCGTCGCCACGCCGTGCGACGCGGCTGTCCACACCCCCGATTCCCCGGTACACCCCATCGTACAGGGGGTGTATCGACCGATTTCGGTTTCGCGTTCGAGGGGGTATCTGGCGTCGTACCCCCACATCTGTCGGCACTTTCCGTCCCGTGTTCCACCCCCCGCGACGACACCTGTCCCCCCTGTGGACGCTCGCCAGCACGCTTCTCTCGCGGGTCGCTCGACCCGAACGACTGGTATCGATGGCCGCCGTTGGTTGGCCCGAGCGATGGCCGTGTTTGTTGGGACGGCGCGATGGCTGTTTGGGGTGGTGTTGTTGCGGGCGTCTGCAGGGGTGTACTCCAGTCGAAATGGGGGTCGGCGTTTTCGAACTGTATTCGGTACAGGGAGACCCATCGACACCATGACGCCACGACGAGTCCAAGCGTCGTCGGAGTTCGGACGAGTTGACCATCGCGGACGATAGGCGTGAAGTCGATCGGTCGATGAACGACCGAGCAGTCAGGACATGAAGATACGTAGGCGACGTTCAAGTGCGAGCCAACAGTACGCAGCACCAATCGCATTTCCCTCAAAGAACTGTTCGATTAATCCCCACTAATCGCCGTTTCCCGGCGTCTACGGCGGGGTTCGAGGTCTTGCGCCGACAGCTAACATTTATACGCGACGGAGTGATAGGCGTTCACATGAAAATCGACGAGTCTGCGCTGGCGGCGACAACAAACGACCTCACACGAGAGGTCGACGCACGGGGGGTGGCAGACCTCATCGAATTCCGGATGGACAAGGCGGACGACCCGCTCGAACAACTCGCCGCGTACGACGGCGAACTTCCGATACTCGCGACCAACCGCGCTCGCTGGTTCGGGGGACAGGCGAGCGACGACGGCCGACTGGATGACCTCTTTTCGGCGTCACGCTTCGACGCCGTGGAGCTCGTCGACATCGAACTCGAGACGATTCGCTCCAAGGCGTGGCTGGCCGACGAGTTCCACGAGAACGACGTCCAACTGGTCGTCTCCCATCACGACTTCGACGAGACGCCAGAGCGCGAGGTGCTCGACGCCATCATCGAGCAGTGCGCGGAGTTCGGCGACATCGCGAAGGTTGCGGTGTACCCGCAGACCCCAAGTGACACGCTCACCCTGCTGGAAGCCGTCAACGACGCGACCAACCGCGGCATCGACGTGGCCGGCATCTCCATGGGCGAACTCGGGAGTCACACGCGTATCATCGGCCACCTCTACGGGTCGAAACTCGGCTACGCGCCCCTCCTCGCGGACGACAACGACTACGCGCCGGGGCAGATTCCGCTCGAAAAGCTCGCCTCGCTCATCGAACTCACGAAAAACGAGCGCGTCGACGGGCAGGTCATCGACACGCTCCGGAGCGAAGTGTCGGTGCCGAAGGAACTGACGCTCTCGGACTGACGCCGGCGACCCGACGGCCCTCCGCCGTCAACAGACTCGTTTTCGCTCGCGTTCGCGCTGAGTTGATTCGGTGTCGCCACTTAGTCTTCGTTGTCGCCGCTCAGTCGGAAGTCGCTCAAGGGCAGTGAGCGCCGTGCTCGCGTCCCCGGTTTCGACGCGCTCGCGCCGACCCACACCCACCGCCGACTCGCTTACCGTTGGTCGCCAACGGTCAGTGGTTCGACGAGTTGGAGACCCTTCTCTTCGGCGAGTTCGCGCATCGACGCGAGGACGTCTTCAGTCGAACCCGACGTGGTGGCCAATCGGAGGCGGGCGCTGGAGACGTCGATGGAGCCAGTGGGGGCAGACAGCGAGATATCGGTGACTGTCGCGTTCCGCGTCGCTTCGAGTTGCGTCAGCGTATCGGAGAGGTCGGACTCGATGAGGTGACCAGAGAGAACCACGGTCAGGTGCTCGCTGTAGCGCTCAGTTCCGGCCTGAACGACGTTGATGTTGGCCTCGCTCAGTCCTTCGACGATGTTGTCGAAGCGGTCCGGCGGTGCCTCGATATCGACTTCCACCGGGATGTAGCCGCGTGGAGTGACGTTACCGCGCTCGTGGAAAATCGAGAGGAGGTTCCCCCCGTGTGCAGCGATTGGCTGCAGCGCGCGCAGGAGTTCGCCGGGCTTGTCGACGAGTTCGAGCCGAAACGTGTACGTCTGAACGTCGGTGTCTCCCTCACTCATTCGTACAACACCGTACTAACGTGTCGTTCATTGTCGGAAGACGAACGAGCACACCAATATACGTATTGCGTTCGAACTGCCCGAACGTCGACCGGCCATGCGGCCGAAGTTACTGTTTCCGCGACTGAAGTACGGCCACCCTCCGAATCGCGTCGGACATTCAGTTTCCCAGCAAACAATAGTTAACAGACCACACAGCGTAGATATAGCTGTATCCGCCGCGGTCGGCGAGCGAACGCGCGGCCGTCCGCGGACGGGTGCGACGGAGAGGAGAGAACACAGAATGGCATCAGCAAGCACACCGACACCGACGCCGACGGGGAACGAGCGAATCGCTCGACGCTTCCCGGAGGAAGTCGCGGGCGAGGGGAACATCGGTCTCATCGACGAGATTTGTGCCGAGGACGTCCTCGACCACAGCCCGCTCGGAGAGGTCCGCGGACGCGACGAACTCAAAGCACAGATTTCGGGTATTCGGGACTCGTTCAGCGACTTCTCGGCCACGGTCGAAGACGCGATTACGGAGGGCGACACGGTCGCCATGCGCGTCACGCTCCGCGGGACGCACGACGGCACGTTCATGGGCATCGAACCGACCGGGAAGACCGTCGAGGTCGGCAACATGGTGTTCACCCGCGTCGAAGACGACATGATAGTCGAGCGGTGGGTCCAACCGGACATGCTCGGCATGCTCACGCAACTCGGCGCTGTGGAACTACCTGAGGCGTAACCGACGCCGAGAACGATACTTTTTGTGCGACGGACGCGCCGCTCAGCAACTGAGAAGGAAGCACGGGCGACCGGGCACCCGCCCGCACTCCACGGACACTGGGGAAAAACCTCCCCTGTATACGCAACCCAAGTGCAGGTATCTACCTGCAGTAGACGCTACAACGTCCTCTGTTAAAACATTTTTCAAATGTCATATGAGGCGTGTGTGCAGCGCTCACGGTTAGCTAATCGAGCAGTCACCCGTCGAACGTCGAGAGGCGGCGGCGTTCCTGGGCGAGGATTCGCGCCCAGTAGTCGAACAGAACGCTGTCGAGGTCGTACACGTCGGCGATGCGACGGACCCACTCGTCGTCCGAAAACAGCAGTCGCTGGAAGGTCCGCACGTCGGGGTCGAGTTCGGTCCGCCGGCCGGTGTAGTAGGCGACGGTCTGCTCGCGGGTCCGCTCGACCAACAGCGGAGGGACGAAGATGCCCGACTCGCGGGCGACGTAGGTGAACCACTCCAGATGGAGAATCGCGTCAGCGAGGACGAACCGCTCGGCGAAGCCGTCGACGTACGCCGTCGCCGGTCGCCCGTCGACGTACACGTCTTCCGGGCGGGAAAACCGCGGCACCGACAGGTGCGGGAGGTCGTCGGCGTAGCGCTCGGCGACCCGCCGAAGCCGGACGTCCACGTAGGCGCAGGGCCCCGCGAGGCCGAGTTCGTACCACAGCGGCATCCACTGACAGAACGGGTCGCAGAACACCGCGTCGGCCAGCAGGTCGGCGGCGACAGAGCGGGCGAGGTCCGGTGGGAGGTCGGTCCGCCCCGCGCGCATGGCGTCCGTCGCGTGGACCACCCGCGACTCGAAGTCGCCGACGCGGAGGCCCATGCCCGCGGCTACGTCGTGGACGTACTCGGCACCGATTCGGTACCAGTCTGCGAAGTCGGCCGGTCGACGGAGTCGAAGGAGGCGCAGAACGGTCACAGGAGAACTACGGGGGACGGCGGTTTGGCTCTATCCCTGGTGTGGGCGGCGCGAGGGCCGCACCTACCGGCGGTCGAACGAGAGCGCGAGCGGCGTCGCGTTGGTCAGGTTATCGCTGACCGGGCAGCGCGATTCCACGGCGGTGAGCCACGCGTCGATGGTCGCCTCGTCGGCGTCCACGTCGGCGGTGACCGCGACGCGAATCTCCTCGTAGCCGGCGCGGCCGTCGTCGCGCTTGCCCATGAACTTCGCGGGGTTCAGGTCGCCCTCGATGGAGATTTCGAGGTCCCGTACGTCGAGGTCCATCTCGCGGGCGACCACGTGGGCCGTGACGTTCAGACAGCCGGCGAGCGCGCCGAGGACGTACTCGACGGGGTTCGGCCCGGCGTTCGCCCCACCCAGCGATTCGGGCTCGTCGACGACGAACTCGAAGCCGCGAGTTGAGACGCGGGTTTCGGTAGGCGATGCGGCTTCCGCGGCGACGGCGAAGGTCAGGGTCTGGGATTTCTCAGCGGACATGCCTAAAGAGAGACGCGCCGGGACGATAGCCACAGAAGACGGTTCTCAACCCTCGGGAAGCGTGTTAGCGGCTGTCTGTCCCGGGTTCTATCGCGGCCGAATCGCCCGCATCGTCGGCCAACACGTCGTCGAGGCCCCACTCCGAGGCCCTCGCGCGGGCCTCCTCGCGGGCCTCGGACCGAATCTCCTCTATCGCGTCGGCGTCGTCGAGAAACGCTTCGACCGCGCTCTGGTCGCGGCCCTCCTCGCGGCGGGCGGCGGGGGCGGCGTCGACGGTCTGTTCGGCTAATCGCTCGTCGCCGGCGAGGACGCGGGCCGGCTCGCCCGGCGGGATGCGG